>NZ_CAKMAB010000117.1:0-323 GCF_924513355.1 Paenibacillus pseudetheri | reverse complement strand
ACTAAATCTCCCCTTAATAAGTGGGGTAACTTCAAAACCACTTTCAAACGACTCCTTAACTTTTGTGATTTGAATATCATCTATCGATATTGAACCACCGTGATGAATACCCCATATTAAAAAATACGTAGACAAATTTCCCGTTGTAATACTTATAGTCTTATTTGTTACTTTCCCGATCTCTCCCGTCCATTGTGTGAAACCCTTATCTCCGAATAAATATGCTTCTGAACTTCTGGCTAAAAAGTAAAAATCTCCTTCTTTGTTGTTAGACAACCTGTTTATTTTATAGTTAAAACTAATATTATATGTAGTGTTAGGCT
>NZ_CAKMAB010000116.1:0-361 GCF_924513355.1 Paenibacillus pseudetheri | reverse complement strand
TCATTAGTCGGTCATGGTTGACGCGATCAAAGAACTTCTCCAAGTCCAGATCAACAACGAATCGGTACCCTTCTTTCATGAATGCTCTAGCTTCCCTTACCGCATCATGTCCTCGCCTTTTCGGACGAAATCCATAACTGTGTTCGGAAAACTCTGGATCGAACAATGGGGTTAGTACCTGCGCGATTGCTTGTTGAATCATTCGATCTGTCACGGTAGGTATTCCTAATAGCCTAACACCTCCGCCACCGGGTTTCGGGATTTCGACTCGGCGCACGGGGCTCGGTTCATAGGTTCCTTCTTCTATTGCTTGCCGCAAGGTCTGCCAGTTTTGTACGATGTGTTCTCGTAAGGATTTTAC
>NZ_CAKMAB010000115.1:0-390 GCF_924513355.1 Paenibacillus pseudetheri | reverse complement strand
AATAATACGTAGACAAATTTCCCGTTGTAATACTTATAGTCTTATTTGTTACTTTCCCGACCTCTCCCGTCCATTGTGTGAAGCCCTTATCTCCGAATAAATATGCTTCTGAACTTCTGGCCAAAAAGTAAAACTCTCCTTCTTTGTTGTTAGACAACCTGTTTATTTTATAGTTAAAACTAATATTATATGTAGTGTTAGGCTCTAGCTGCAGCTTACTTATATCCGTCTGTAGAAACTCTGACCATTCCTCCGTATCCGGAGATTCCCCAAGTACCGAACTTTTTCCACTAATTACTTTGGACGGCTCCTGTGTTATAACACCAGGATAACTAAATCTCCCCTTAATAAGTGGGGTAACTTCAAAACCACTTTCAAACGACTCCTTAA
>NZ_CAKMAB010000114.1:0-410 GCF_924513355.1 Paenibacillus pseudetheri | reverse complement strand
ATTCAGTCCAAGCGGAAAGGTTCTTTCTTGGTTAAGATAGCATAAATCCAGTGGATCAGTTTATTTGCACAAGCGATCACAGCTACTTTAAACAGTTTGCCCTCAGCACGCTTCTTATCATAAAAAGCCCTTAATTTTTTATTACGTGAGCTTCGCAGACCACATCGAACAGCTTGGTATAAGGCTGTTCGGAGCCTTCTAGAACCGCGTTTAGTAATTGAATTTCGAGAAGCAGTAAACTTGCCGGAAGAAAAAACGCTTGGATCAATACCCGCAAACGCAATCAGTTTCTTTGCATGATCGAACCGATCGATTTCCCCGATTTCGGCTAAAATTGTTGCCGCAATTTTAGTACCAATACCGGGTATCGATTGGATCAAATCAAACTCCATTAATTCTTCAGCCAGGGC
>NZ_CAKMAB010000113.1:0-417 GCF_924513355.1 Paenibacillus pseudetheri | reverse complement strand
TACCGCAAACGAAAAGAAACGATTGAGCGAAGCTTCGCGGATGCTAAAGAGCTCCATGGGTTTCGCTATTGCCGTTTGCGCGGACTCCGTAACGTCAGGGAGCAAGCACTGATGACGGCAGCCGTGCAGAATATGAAGAAGATGGCGATCCACCTAGATCGCTTGGAGAAGCAGGGGTAATCCCCTAGTTTCTCGATTTTACGGCTACCTAAACATGAAAAGAAACCCAGGATCTTAAAATGACCTGGGTTTCTCGACACTCTGAAGTAGATCTTCAATACAATTGAAGATCTACTTTTTTTTGGTACGCCCAGCATGGGCGTCATCTTTAGGGTGAAAGTCCCGAACGGGGGCTGGCGAGCGCCTACCGTTAGCCAAGGGCAAGGGTGTCCACCGTGAGGTGGAATCTGAAGGAAG
>NZ_CAKMAB010000112.1:0-421 GCF_924513355.1 Paenibacillus pseudetheri | reverse complement strand
AAACTGGAATCTTATTTCCTTGGGTTGCTGAAGATGTGCACTGCTTTTTTTAAGATAGCATTTTCCATTGCTATATCATTCTTTTCTTGCTGAGTCTCCTGGAGTTCCTGTTTCTGTTCTTTAATCAATTGCTCCTTATCTTTAAGCAGTTGTTCTAACTCTCGTACTCGTTCTAAGATACTGGTAGGTTCATTTTTAAGCTCACGATATTTAGCCTTCCACCCATGCAAAGTTTTTGCTGGAATATTCAACTCTAACGAGATATCCTCCACCGACTTCGTCTGCTCTAACAAATATTTAACAGTCTTTCTCCTAAACTCTTCATTGTACCGCTGCCGCTGTTCACCCATGTGAACACCTCCTTAGATATCTTCATTATCTTAATCTCTTAACGAGGTGTCCACTTTATATTCTAGGTCTA
>NZ_CAKMAB010000111.1:0-465 GCF_924513355.1 Paenibacillus pseudetheri | reverse complement strand
GAAAGATATTTCGTTTTAAACACGATCTTGAGGGACTCGCTTCCTTTCTTCGTTTTGCTCAAGATTTAGAATCCTTTACGGGGAAGCGTGCAACCGTCGTATTAGAAGCAACGGGCCATTATCATAGTTCAGTTGTTCAATTCTTGGAAGAGCATCAGTATCTGCATATCGTCATTAATCCGTTACTTTCACACCAAGCGAAAAAGTCTAATTTACGAAAGGTGAAGACGGATGCCGCTGACGCATACCAGTTGGGGGAAATGTATTACAAAGAAGAGCTGGAGCCTTACAAAAAAAGAGGTCAATATCTGATGAATTTGCGTTACCTGACAAGGCAACATGAGTCTCTAACGGATATGTACGTTCAAGCAAAGTTACAATTCCAAGCGGTTCTAGATCAAGTGTTCCCGGAGTATCATGGCGTGTTTGGTGACCTTTATTCGAAGGTGTCCCTTCGCTTTCTGG
>NZ_CAKMAB010000110.1:0-471 GCF_924513355.1 Paenibacillus pseudetheri | reverse complement strand
AGGGGCTGTCCCATAAGTAGATATTCTACTAGCGGAGATAGTCTCTCTATCCTCTTAAAAGTTTAAAACGTCAACAGAGCAGCGATTCTCCTGTTATTGGAGAATCGCTGCTCTGCGTTTTTGGTCATTTGCAGCTTGTTTCTGTAAATTATGGGCAAGTGAAAGCCAACCGACCTCAAGCGTCACTTTTTCTATGCCGCGAAGCAGAAAACGCCGGAATCCCCGGTTGTTCTTCAGTTGTCCAAATACACTTTCCGGTTCCGTCATTCGCCGTACGGCTAAGAGGTAACCTTCCTCGCTCCGTAGCATTTCTCGGGCCTGCTTCTGGTACCGCAACCGCTCTAGACTCACCACGACTTCCCGATTACCGGTTGCCTTCGTGCAGCGTTCTTTTAGCGGACACCCTTCACAGTTCTGGCTTCGGTAATGACGCTTCCGAATTTCGTATCCACTCTCTAAGATTTCTTTGCT
>NZ_CAKMAB010000109.1:0-493 GCF_924513355.1 Paenibacillus pseudetheri | reverse complement strand
TCTCTAACGGATATGTACGTTCAAGCAAAGTTACAATTCCAAGCGGTTCTAGATCAAGTGTTCCCGGAGTATCATGGCGTGTTTGGTGACCTTTATTCGAAGGTGTCCCTTCGCTTTCTGGTACTATATCCAACGTCTCAAACGGTGCTAGCGATGTCCGAGAAAGACGTCATGGCCAACATTCAGCGCCTTGCAGGACATGTCAATCCTTCTTGTTGGTCGCAAAAAAGTGCACAAAAGCTAATGGCTGCAGCAGAGCGTAATCCCTTCAAGGAGACAGCTTTCCCAAGTCAATTAATCTCCCTGGAGCTACTCATTAATTTACTTCTTCAATACCAAGACCATCTAGCGAAACTTGATAAATCGATAGAAGCCCTGGCTGAAGAATTAATGGAGTTTGATTTGATCCAATCGATACCCGGTATTGGTACTAAAATTGCGGCAACAATTTTAGCCGAAATCGGGGAAATCGATCGGTTCGATCATGCAAAGA
>NZ_CAKMAB010000108.1:0-494 GCF_924513355.1 Paenibacillus pseudetheri | reverse complement strand
TTCGTGGACGATGGTTAATGAGATGTAAGGCATGAGCTAGTTCCTGATCGGTGACCTGTGCAAAGTCATGGCCTTTGGGAAAGAACTCCCGAAGAAGTCCATTCCCATTTTCATTGGATCCACGTTGCCAGGACGAATAGGGATCGGCAAAGTAGACATCCAGTCCATGAAAGGTTTCTAGGGCGTCATAGCAGGCGAATTCTTTCCCTCGATCTGTCGTAGCTGTTAGGAACGTCTTTTGAGGGTACTGGCTTGCGATTACACCGAAAGCGATCTCCATCGAATGAGCCGTTCGGTCTGGCATTTTCAGGGCTAGATACATACGTGTCTTGCGTTCGATGAATGTCGCGGCACAGGCTCGGCTCTTTCCTCCGCTGGATACGACTGTATCCAATTCCCAGTGTCCAAAAGACTCTCGTTTCCGCACCTCTTTAGGACGCTGGCTAATGGGTTTTCCTACGAGAAAGCGTCCGCGTGTCTCCATGGGCTTACGC
>NZ_CAKMAB010000107.1:0-512 GCF_924513355.1 Paenibacillus pseudetheri | reverse complement strand
GTTGGAGTTTTGGAAACCCCATTCTCCATCGCGTCCTTAATTTCTTGTCCGGTTAAAGTGATCGTAACCAGATCATTGTTGAATGGAAGTACTCCGAGTACTTCACCTTGTGTAATCGGTCCTTCATTGATGGACTCGCGAATACCGCCACCATTTTGCAGGGCGATTACCGCATTAGTGCCAGCTTTCTTGGCTGCATAAAGCATGCCGTCGGCAATCAGGTTACCGAGGTTGGTTTCCTTTGTGCGAACATCGTTACGAACGCCGTTTAGAATAACCTCTGAGTTTCCTACTACCTCATTGCTCAGTTCTAGAATACCAGGCTTATATTCGGTATCCAGGATTTTTTTGGCTTCAGGATCCTCTGCGATAACGTAGTTAGCGCCATTCTTAGCATCGATGGAGATTAATTGGTCTTTCCAATTTGTCAGTACGCCATCTTTGTTGAATTTAACCTCAAGTTGACCAAGGAAAAGTCCTTTTTCACCGGTCTGTACAATAAGCTTCGGTGC
>NZ_CAKMAB010000106.1:0-537 GCF_924513355.1 Paenibacillus pseudetheri | reverse complement strand
AAGGAGAATCAGAACATGAACTACACTCATTTTAGCATAATCGAACGTAGTCAGCTAGAAATCTTGCATCGTTTGGAATGGACCAACCGAGAGATTGGTAAAAAGCTTGGAAGACACCACTCCGCTATAGCAAGGGAAAAGAAGCGCGGAAGCAAGGACGGAACCTACATAGCAGAAGTTGCACAGGCTGCTTATAAGGTACGTCGAGCATCTTGCAAGCCAAAGGGTCGGTTTACGCCTGAGTTAGCAAGCGAACTCGAAGAGAACCTGCAGCAGACTTGGTCACCCGAGCAGATTACCGAGCATAGGAGAGTGAACGGGAAATCGTTCGTATGTTTCAAGACCATCTACCGTTGGCTCTATGCTGGGCGCCTTATTGCAGGCGAAGTGAAAGTGCTGAGACATAAGGGTAAACGGCGTAAGCCCATGGAGACACGCGGACGCTTTCTCGTAGGAAAACCCATTAGCCAGCGTCCTAAAGAGGTGCGGAAACGAGAGTCTTTTGGACACTGGGAATTGGATACAGTCGTATCCAGC
>NZ_CAKMAB010000105.1:0-550 GCF_924513355.1 Paenibacillus pseudetheri | reverse complement strand
TCAGGAACTAGCTCATGCCTTACATCTCATTAACCATCGTCCACGAAAATGCTTAGGCTGGAAATCTGCTCATGAATCTTTCATGGACCATGTGTCGCACTTAGCTTGACAATCCGTCATGAAGAATGTTCGACTAGGTGGAATCAGGAGGGTTAGGACAATATCTGATCGTAAAATGCTTAATGAAAAAGGAATTCAAACAAAGGTAAAGCTAAGGCATTTAACTCGGTCAGTGCCGTACTAGGTAACCCATTGTATAAAGGGCATACAGTTTATGGAAGAGGAACTGGTAAAGAAGTTATCTCTAAGAAACGGAATGCAGAACTGGTTATTATAGATGAGGCTAAATGGGCTCGAGTCCAAGCCATACGCGAAAAGAGAAATCCCGAGATGTGGTCATTGCGGAAATCCACTAACAACAACTTGGAACACAAAAAACTTTCATGAGCCATCGGCTCACATCCCAGAATGAAAATGTTATTCGCCCGTTGCCATCGATGTCTTAATCCAGCTATTTCTGTCTATTCTATGAATAGAGGGACAGAAGAAA
>NZ_CAKMAB010000104.1:0-609 GCF_924513355.1 Paenibacillus pseudetheri | reverse complement strand
GCGATAGCGGAGGGGTTCCACACGTACCCATCCCGAACACGACCGTTAAGCCCTCCAGCGCCGATGGTACTTGGACCGAAGGGTCCTGGGAGAGTAGGACGCCGCCAAGCGGACAACCATTATTTGGTTGATTCAAAATGTTATATGGGCTTTTAGCTCAGTTGGTTAGAGCGCACCTCTGATAAGGGTGAGGTCGGTGGTTCGAGTCCACCAAGGCCCACCATATAACTTTATATCTTTTATGGGGCCATAGCTCAGCTGGGAGAGCGCCTGCCTTGCAAGCAGGAGGTCAGCGGTTCGATCCCGCTTGGCTCCACCATAATTTTTAATTCAATATCTTCTTTAAACATTGATCCTTGAAAACTGGATACCGAAACGAATTTGCGTTTTAGAACATCTTTTAGCTATAACTTGTGTAAACAAGTACGTTAGTTATTAGCTGGAAGCGAAGATTTTCGATTGTGTGAACAAGCGAAATATCGGAGCGAAGGTTAAGCTAATAAGAGCACACGGAGGATGCCTAGGCGCCAGGAGCCGACGAAGGACGTGGCGAACAACGAAACTGCCTCGGGGAGCTGTAAGCAAGCTTTGATCCGGGGGTGTCCGAAT
>NZ_CAKMAB010000103.1:0-670 GCF_924513355.1 Paenibacillus pseudetheri | reverse complement strand
GCGCTTTGAGAGGACGCTCCGCGAACGGACCGTTGTTCCAATCGCTGTGCTCTCCAGATTTTTTTCATTCCCCTTTGCGGTGAAAATCCGGAGACCAAGGCGAACGCTACCGCTTTTCCACAATCAGTCCGTCCTCTCCGCTGTTTAAGCGAGAAGTGGATCTACAATCTTTAAAAAACACCAAAAAAAGAAACCATCCTTTGGTAAAATGGAGGTACCAGCCAGCCACTTCAAAGGAGAGGTTTCTTTTGTACATTCAATATACCATGGACCAACTTTGCCTGCCAATGGATTTAGAAGAAGATATTCCAGCAAACCATCTCGTTCGTGTCGTTAACGCAGCCGTGAATCGGCTAGACGATTCCATCTTTAACGCCGCTTATCCCGGCGGTGGACGCGACAGCTATCACCCCAAGATGCTTACCAAAGTTATCATTTATGCCTACACTCAGCGTATCTATTCATCTCGCCAAATCGCCAAATCCGTTCGGGAGAACATCCTCTTTATGTGGCTGGCCGGACGGCAACAGCCAGACTTCCGCACCTTGAATCGCTTCCGTTCCCAGCGGATGAAAAGCGTCCTAGAGACGGTATTTACCGCCGTGCTTCAGTTTCTGGCTGACGAAAAATATGTTTCTTTGGAGCATTACTTTCTGGACGGAACCAAAAT
>NZ_CAKMAB010000102.1:0-707 GCF_924513355.1 Paenibacillus pseudetheri | reverse complement strand
TTCAGTCGGCCAATCCGTTCTTCCATTGAAATGGACCATGTTCGGTTCGTTAGCTCGCGAATCCGTTCTTTAAATGCTAAGAGGCTCTTCGGTGCTATTCGAATTGTCGCCTGTTTCTGACTCAAGAAACTGAACCCTAAGAACTTCCGGTGCCAAGGTCTGGCCACCGCGCTTTTCTCCCGGTTCACTTTCAGTTTCAGCTTTCCTTCTACAAACCGACTTACCGATTCCATGACGCGTTCGCCTGCTCGCCTGCTCGCTACAAAGATATTACAGTCGTCCGCATAGCGTACAAATCGCAACCCTCGTCCACTCAATTCATTATCCAAATCATCTAGCAAAATGTTCGCCAAGAGCGGACTGAGCGGACCACCTTGTGGCGTTCCTTCCCAACTACGCTCTCGTTTTCCTTTCACCATGACTCCGGCGTTCAGATAGGCACGGATCAATGTCAGTACTCTTTTGTCCATCACCTTCCGTGCGACTCTTGCCATCAGCATGTCGTGATTCACCTGGTCAAAGAATTTCTCCAGATCCAGGTCTACCACCCATCTAAGACCGCTTTGGATATATCTTTGGGCTTGGTTGACTGCATCATGCGCACTCTTCCCTGGGCGAAAGCCGTAGCTATACCAAGAAAATTGCGCGTCAAAGATCGGGTTCATGACTTGTAGAAGGGCTTGCTGGAGAAATCGGTCCATTACAGT
>NZ_CAKMAB010000101.1:0-772 GCF_924513355.1 Paenibacillus pseudetheri | reverse complement strand
TTGCTTCGTAAGGTGGACAAATATATCGATTTTTCTTTTATCGATGAAATCGTTCGACCGCTTTACTGCGCCGATAACGGACGCCCTGCTATAGATCCAGTTATTTTATTTAAAATGATTTTTCTTGGATACTTTTACGGTATTCGTTCCGAACGTCAATTGGAGCGAGAAATCCAAACCAACTTGGCCTATCGTTGGTTTTTAGGACTAGGGTTGGGCGACAAGGTTCCTGACCACACAACGATTAGCTGGAACCGGCGGACCCGGTTTAAAGATACAACTATTTTTCAGGATATTTTCGATGAGATTGTTCTCCAAGGTATTTCACACCGAATGATTGGCGGACGTGTTCTCGTGACCGATTCGACCCATGTGAAAGCCAATGCGAATAAACACCAGTACACCAAACAACAAGTGCTACAAAATACCAAGGATTACATTGACGAACTCAATACCGCCGTGGCTGAAGACCGGAAAGAACATGGAAAAAAGCCCTGAAACCCAGAGAGGAAGTGAACGAAGAGAAAGAAATTAAAGTGAGCACAACTGATCCAGACAGTGGATATATGATCCGTGATGGCAAACCCGAAGGCTTCTTTTATTTGGACCACCGTACGGTCGATACCAAGTACAATCTCATTACCGATGTGCACGTAACGCCCGGAAATGTTCATGATTCCGTGCCCTATTTGTCGCGTTTAGATCGCCAGCAAGCACGTTTTGGGTTTGCCGTTGAGGCTGTTGCACTTGATTCAGGATATTTGACTACACC
>NZ_CAKMAB010000100.1:0-789 GCF_924513355.1 Paenibacillus pseudetheri | reverse complement strand
GTACGCCCAGCATGGGCGTCATCTTTAGGGTGAAAGTCCCGAACGGGGGCTGGCGAGCGCCTACCGTTAGCCAAGGGCAAGGGTGTCCACCGTGAGGTGGAATCTGAAGGAAGCCGGAGGCAAAAGCACGGGCCAAGGTACACGAACTGGATTTGAGGCTGTGTCCGTCGGATGAGTCACCCAAACATGACGAAATCCAGAGCCGCCAAGGGCGGATGCGGTAAACTCCAGTGGTCGCGGGCAGACAGATGACGTTCTTATCTGGGGAGGCCTGTCAGGTAAGCAAGAAAAAAAACTTGTAACCGCAGCCGAGAGGCTGCGCTGAACTGGCAGGAGTCAGCAGAGGCCATAGTACGTAAGCTGTTGCAACAGTTTACGGAAGGGCTGAACCGAAAGGAGAGAGGAAACGATGCGTTCGCAGGAAGAGCAACGACAGCAGAATATCTCGCAAGAGAGCTTGCGGCAAAGAGAAGCGGTGAAGCCGTTAGGGTATGCCGGAGCGCCGAGTTCTTCGTCGGCACAAGTCGCCCCTTCCTCTCGCGAAGACCAGAACAACTTGCTGGAGCGAATGCTCGAAGGAGATAACCTTCGGCTCGCCTACAAACGAGTGGTGCAAAACGGAGGAGCACCCGGAGTGGACAATGTAACGGTAGCGAATCTACAAGCTTACTTGAAAACACATTGGGAGACGGTGAAAGCCGAGCTTCTAGCGGGCGCCTATAGACCTGCGCCAGTCAAACGGGTGGAAATCCCCAAACCCGGAGGCGGTGTACGGCTGCTAGGCATCCC
>NZ_CAKMAB010000099.1:0-813 GCF_924513355.1 Paenibacillus pseudetheri | reverse complement strand
TTAGCAGATATTTGGTTAAAAAGAAGTATCATCGACTATACACAGTTAGGAACTCTGACAGAGATTCCATTGAAAGAAGCATTGGCAATGATTAAATCCAACCGAACTGATTGGTATACGACTTTTTCGGAATTATTCCCGATGAAAGTGAAGTAAGAACCGATCTTACGCTAATAGGACACGATTGCTTTCTGAGTTTTCTCACCTTACAATCCCTCCCTTACTACCCGGTTGTGTCAACTGCGTTCTATCTGTTGGGAGAGGAGGGATACTCCTACTCCCCGTATATCTTCGTACTGCGCAACAATCACTATGACTCTCGATGAAAAAGCCTATTTAAGAATATGGGCAGTTTTGTGCAACAAATTAACTTTTTCAACGTATATAAAATTATTCCATATTTAGGAAAATGCGTGACTGAAGTATATCTGCGAACTAGGAAGATTTTCTTTTTGGATAAATTCAAATAATTAGGAGTGATTTTGTGAAAAAATTTGGATTTATATTTCTTATTGTAATTATATCTATAGTATCAGGATGTCAAAAGGATGTCTCCAACGATGAATTAGCTAAAGCTCAGGTGGAGGTTAGCACATTAGCAGCTTCATTTAAAATCCCTACACTGGAAGGATATGAAGTTAGTTTTGTGCAACATAAATTCCCTCCAAAGGACAAACAAGGCGAATTTATTGGGAATAATCAAGAAGTTTTAGTCACATATACGAAAAACAAAGGGAACCTGGACAAGTTATCAGACGAACAGAAATCATCTGATGAAAAAGAAATTTTATACGGACCTTACCAGGGAGATAC
>NZ_CAKMAB010000098.1:0-816 GCF_924513355.1 Paenibacillus pseudetheri | reverse complement strand
TAAGAGCAAGCTCTTAGGTTTAGGCTGTTCCGCGTTCGCTCGCCGCTACTGACGGAATCACTATTGTTTTCTCTTCCTCAGGGTACTTAGATGTTTCAGTTCCCCTGGTCTGCCTCTACATCTCCTATGTGTTCAGAGATGAGTAACTGCGAATTACCACAGCTGGGTTTCCCCATTCGGACACCCCCGGATCAAAGCTTGCTTACAGCTCCCCGAGGCAGTTTCGTTGTTCGCCACGTCCTTCGTCGGCTCCTGGCGCCTAGGCATCCTCCGTGTGCTCTTATTAGCTTAACCTCAATTTTCTCCGGAGGAGAAATATTGCACATTGAATGAATTCAACATACTTTACTTCTTTCGGATTCCATTGTATTCACTAATAACATTTACTTGTTTGCACAAGTTGCTAAAAGATGTTCTAAAACGCAAATTCGTTTCGGTATCCAGTTTTCAAGGATCAAGTTTAAAGAAGGTATTGAATTAAAAGTTATGGTGGAGCCAAGCGGGATCGAACCGCTGACCTCCTGCTTGCAAGGCAGGCGCTCTCCCAGCTGAGCTATGGCCCCATAAAAGGATATAACGTCATATGGTGGGCCTTGGTGGACTCGAACCACCGACCTCACCCTTATCAGAGGTGCGCTCTAACCAACTGAGCTAAAAGCCCATATAACATATATAATATTGTGAATCAACCAAAGAATGGTTGTCCGCTTGGCGGCGTCCTACTCTCCCAGGACCCTTCGGTCCAAGTACCATCGGCGCTGGAGGGCTTAACGGTCGTGTTCGGGATGGGTACGTGTGGAACCCCTCCGCTATCGC
>NZ_CAKMAB010000097.1:0-822 GCF_924513355.1 Paenibacillus pseudetheri | reverse complement strand
GACCGATTACACAAGGTGAAGTACTCGGAGTACTTCCATTCAACAATGATCTGGTTACGATCACTTTAACCGGACAAGAAATTAAGGACGCGATGGAGAATGGGGTTTCCAAAACTCCAACAGCAGACGGACGTTTCCCACATGTTGCAGGGTTGAAATTCTATTATGACTCTACGAAGCCTGTGAACGAACGCGTATTGCGCATTGAAGTGAAGAACGGGAACAAATACATTCCTCTAAATATGAATGCATCCTATGTAGTAGCCACTAATGCTTTCACAGCTAAAGGTGGAGATTTCTATACTTCCCTTGAGAAGGCCTACAAAGAAGGCCGTGTGAATCTGCTGTACCTACCGGACTTTGATGTATTTACGAAGTATCTTAATGAGGTTAAAACTGTCACTGCGAAAACTTCCGCTGTTGAGGGCCGTATTGTGGATCTGAAAGGTGCACCACTGCCAGAGATAACTGAAGACTTCCCATTAACGGTTCTGCACACCAACGATACGCATGCAGGACTAGATACGGTAAGCTCACCAAATAACATCTTGCGCCGTGTAACGGCAATCAAAAACGCTAAAGCAGCTACAGAAAACCCTATTCTTCTCGATGCGGGTGATGTATTTTCTGGGACTCTTTACTTCAACAAGTATCTGGGTCAAGCAGACCTCAGATTCATGAATTTGGTTGGTTATGATGCCATGACTTTCGGAAACCATGAATTTGATAAACATGAAAAAGAACCTGAAGTTCTTTCTAAATTCATCGGTAACGCTAAATTCCCTTTTGTCTCATCCAATGTGAATTTCTCTGCGGATGATA
>NZ_CAKMAB010000096.1:0-948 GCF_924513355.1 Paenibacillus pseudetheri | reverse complement strand
ACGCTAGAATCCTTTGTCATCCACATGTTTCAAAAGGGTGTCACAATGACGGAGATTGCCGACCTAATTGAGAGAATGTACGGTCACCACTATACGCCACAAACGGTATCGAACATGACAAAAGTGTTGGCCGAGCATGTCGATGCTTTTATGAAACGACCACTTGAGGAGCGCTATGTGTGCGTCTATATTGATGCAACTTATATCGCAGTCAAACGTGAAACGGTATCTAAGGAGGCAGTCCACATTGCCGTGGGGATTCGTGAAGATGGCTCCAAGGAAGTGCTCACGTACGCCGTTGCACCAACCGAATCAGCTTACATCTGGAAAGAACTGCTCCAGGACGTGAAACAGCGTGGCACGGAACAAATCCTTCTGTTTATCTCCGATGGACTCACAGGTATTGTGAATGCGATTCAAGAGATCTATCCGCAGGCGAAGTACCAAACATGCTGTGTTCATTTAGCTCGTAATATTGCCCATAAAGTTCGCGTCTCAGATCGAGCAGAGATCTGTGAAGACTTCAAATCTGTCTATCGATCTGACGATGAACAAGCTGGTAAAGCAGCTCTGTCAACCTTCTGTGACAAGTGGAAAACCACTTATCCTAAGGTCGTTAAATCCTTACGAGAAAATCCCTATATCTTCACGTTTTACAGTTTTCCTAAGCCAATCTGGAGAAGCATTTATTCTACAAATTTAATCGAATCGTTTAACAAACAAATTAAGAAATACACGAATCGTAAGGAGCAATTCCCCCATGAAGAAGCATTAGAAAAATTCTTGGTTTCACAGTTTGAAGATTATAACCAACGCTTTGCTACCCGTTGTCATATTGGCTTCGATCAAGCTCGATCAGAACTTCTAGCAATGTTCTCTAACAAAAACTAAACGAACTTCTACAAGAGTGGCATATTTTCATTTACACATAATTCTTGACGCTCCCAA
>NZ_CAKMAB010000095.1:0-1062 GCF_924513355.1 Paenibacillus pseudetheri | reverse complement strand
GGAATAATCAAGAAGTTTTAGTCACATATACGAAAAACAAAGGGAACCTGGACAAGTTATCAGACGAACAGAAATCATCTGATGAAAAAGAAATTTTATACGGACCTTACCAGGGAGATACACTCATTGAGATAACTCACAGTAATATCCAAGCAGATTTGAATGATGCTGATATGATTGAAATAAGCGGTGAACAGGTCCAAAAAATCGAAAATGATAAATATACATTTTTAGTCTTTAACGTTGCCAAAGGTTCAATCACCATGAATTTTAACAATTTAGACGAGGATACAATCCAACGCATTGCTCAACAAATAGTAAATGAAAATAAATAAGTATGAGTGGTTATTCGCAAAAGATTGAGCTAACGGGAAACGTTAGCTCAAACACGATAAGGCAGCCTGTCAGTCAACTCGATCGGCTGCCTTTATTCAACGGGCAGGATAGCTTAACATGTGTCAAGAATACGTAACATCTGTAAGATCATCTAAATAAGGAGTGGTGCTTCTTATGATTAGTTTAAAAGATTATGAAGACTTAGGTGAATTGAAGCTTTTAATGGCTGAGTGTATGTGGGCTAATGATGAAAGAATTGATAATGAACTTAAAACATACATAGACAATGATTCGCGGGAATTAGTAGGGAGTTTAAATAATGATGAACTAGTAGGATTAATTGGAGTCATATACGAATCAACTAATGAAATAGAACTTAAGCATATTGCAATTAAACCCAATTATCGTTGTAAAGGTATAGGCAGTGAAATGGTAAATGAGTTCATTAAAACTAAAAAGATTGTGAGAATAAAGGCAGAAACCGATAAAGATACTGTTGGCTTCTATGAAAAAAATGGTTTCTCGATAACAAGTTTGGGAGAAAAATACCCAGGAGTAGAGCGGTTTGAATGTATTTTTTTAGTCACAAATAATTCAAGTGATCATTAAGCTCCCATGAAAATAAAATCTGCAATAACTGTAACGAGGCAAAGTAAATAAGACGCAGTTCATTCATTTTTTTTGAATGTCACAGCATCCGAAATAAGAATATGGATGTCTTAATGA
>NZ_CAKMAB010000094.1:0-1210 GCF_924513355.1 Paenibacillus pseudetheri | reverse complement strand
TGGGCTCGTAGGCACCATAGCTTATCGACCTTCCTCTCCCAGCCATAGTAGAAGTATTAACAGATACAAATATTTTCATCATCTGTGGTGCGGCGCTTGCGTTGCATGTATGGCTAACGGGACACACTAGTTCAAATCAGAAAGATTAAAACCTTCTATTAGAAGCAAACTAGATTTAATAGCTCTAATAGGAGGTTTTGTTATGATCTTAAGTGAGTTGTGGCGACTGTATGAGACTGATAAACGTATCCAAGGATTTAGTCCGAAAACATTGAAAGCATACGCTCTCCAGCACAAAATGCTGATGAAGGAACTCAGTGACCTGGATATAGCCGAGATAACTTTAACTCTGCTGAAGGAGTACTTAGCGAAGCAATCTAATCGGTTGAAGCCAAGTAGCCTAGGACACCGGATTCGGTTTGTTCGTTCCCTTTTTCGCTATGCTTTTGAAGAAACATACTTGACTTCTAATCCCTCCCTAAAACTACGAGAACCTAAAATGGATAAACGAATACCTAAGTTTTTAATCGAGGAAGATATAATTCACTTAAAGATCGCTTGTCAATCACTGAGGGAAAGGGCGTTACTTGAGTTTCTCTACAGTACGGGCTGCCGAGTTGGAGAAGTGGAGAAGATAAATATCGAGGATCTTAACTGGGAAAACTGCTCTGCAATTGTTAATGGCAAGGGTTCAAAGCAGAGAGAGGTTTATTTCACGACAGAGTGCAAAGTGTGGCTAAAGAAGTATCTGGCCAGCCGTGAAGACAACTGTAAAGCCTTATTCGTAACCGATACACATCCGAGTAGACGGATGGCCATTCCTACGATCAGGTGGGCGTTGAAACGACTTGCAGACCGAGGAGAGCTTGAAGTAAATCTATATCCGCATCGATTTCGTCATACATATGCGTGCCAACTCCTCGATAATGGAGCGCCTTTAGATTTTATTCAAGGCATGCTGGGGCATGAAAAAGCATCGACCACTCAAATATATGCTCAGCTGCGCGGCGAACGACGAAGAGAACTTTATCGTCGATTTTTTTAGCATTTTGATAATAGCAGATTCCACCTTAAAGTCCGCCTTTATTCAACTATACCAGCTAATAGGCTGTCAATATTTAATAATAAATGAACGGAATGAAGGATGTTATACTGGAAAAAGGGTACAACAAATAACCGTCCCACAATATTTGGGAAGGGTTTCCTCAAT
>NZ_CAKMAB010000093.1:0-1212 GCF_924513355.1 Paenibacillus pseudetheri | reverse complement strand
TGTCCAGGCATCGGCTCACACGAGACATGCTTTTCTTAAATCCGTATTTCACATGAAGTCGGTTATACTCATGAGACGTGTACTGGAAGCCTCTGTCGCTTTGTAAAAGAGGGGATACGCCAGGATTCTTCGCGTAAGCCCTTTTCAACGTATCCATCACGAGTTTATTGTTGTTGGAATGGCTTAATACCCATGAGACAATAGAATTATCATATACATCAATAATGGCGCTCAAATAGGCTTTGCGCCCATTCCCATACTTCAGTTCTGTCACATCTGTACACCACTTTGAATTAGGAGAATTGGCATCAAAGTTACGGTTCATTACATTTTCAGCTACATGGATCTCCGCAGCTTTCACATAACTTGCTCGTTTTCTGCGAATAACCGCTTTGAGCCCAAGAGCGCACATGATTCGGTAATAACGCTTTTTGTTGTAGTTCTTTTTGAGCTTCCGGTTTAATTGCGTGCGCATTTGACGATAGCCAAGTATCCCTTTTCGCTTGTCATAACGAAGCTTTACTTCTTTGGCTAACGCACGGATTTCAAGTTCCATGCTAGAGGGTTTCCATTTTAGCCACTTGTAATAGGCAGATCGAGCAACCCCAGCTAACGCACACAATTTCGTAATTGCGTGACCTTTTTCTTTGTTCAGTTCTTGAATCGCTTGATACAAGTTTACATGTCGAACAAGGGTTAGCGTGTATTTCGTCGCTTGATCTCCGCCAACTTTTTTGCGAAGTCATTCTCCATCTCTAGGTATTCATTTCGCGCTTCTAGCTCTTTAATCCGTAGCTTAAGGCGTTCATGCTCATCTAGTTCTTCTTCAGGCTTTTTGCGACCACGATGGTCCTGAAGAGCCTCCTCACGGCCAGCTTGATATTTCCGAACCCATGCGTACACTTGCTGATAAGATACACCATACTTCACAACCGCCTTCTGATAGTCCAAGTCATTAGCGATGGTATATTGTACAATTTCAATGCGTTCTTCGAAAGTTGTTTTACGTCCTTTGTTCATATGAGATAGTCCTTTTCCTTTATGTGTAGGTTTCAACTCTATCTCATTAGTATACTTGGAAATCCATTTCGTCAAAACACTTCTATTTGAAATATGATGCTTGTTTGTCGCCTCTTCTATGGAAGAATCACCAGACAACACCTCGTTAACAGCAGCTAGTTTCAATTCCTTTGAGTATGTTTTCCATGTTCT
>NZ_CAKMAB010000092.1:0-1311 GCF_924513355.1 Paenibacillus pseudetheri | reverse complement strand
GATCAGGAACTAGCTCATGCCTTACATCTCATTAACCATCGTCCACGAAAATGCTTAGGCTGGAAATCTGCTCATGAATCTTTCATGGACCATGTGTCGCACTTAGCTTGACAATCCGTCTAATCAAAAAAACAAAATAAATCCTAACAACACCAAGCCAAATATGGTGATCCATGGAATCGTTGGATTCACTACCAAAAAGTATATATTTCTGTATTGAAAGTCTTCATTGTTCATCAGTATAAAGACTCCTTGTTCTACAAAATATCTATTTCTTCGCAACCAATCGTTTTTCTGCTTTAAAGTCCTTCTTAATTACTTTATTGCTTTTCATGTAATTATCCCATGAATCCAGTATGATCCTAGGCTCTGACTCAATGATAGCCTTTGCTTTATTTATCTCTCCTGACTTAAATAAGTCGATAATATTTATGAGATCACTTCAATTATGTAATTTTACGCCGTTATAACCAGCAAGTTCTTCACACGCAGACGTATATTGATTTGAGGTTATCACCATGGACCTCTTAGCTCGGTAGTACCTCATCGAGCCATAAACCTCTTGAACAGCTCCTAACCCTACTGGATAGGAATAACGCTTTGCCTGAACGACATTTCGATACCCCTCCCCATCTGTAAACACTAGATCAGATCCAAAATCTCTGCTTCCTCTCGTTTTATATGCATCACTATAGCCCATGGCCAAAAATAAACGATACAGATATTCTTCAAACTCAGGACCGTCTTCCATTCGGTCTATGTCCTGGATCGTAATCTTAAGTGGATCAATTACTATACTTTGGGGAGGGTAACTCTTCTTTCTTGATAAAACTTTGAATACAAAAGCAGCAGTAATGATAACAAGAATAACCATAAAAATTATAATTTTTGTCAACCAGCAACCCCCATTAATATAAGAACCTCGCCGACATTAGCGAGATTCCTCCAAATTGCAATGCCATTACATCCAAACCCTATAACCGTAATATAAATGATTTGGAACATTATGTATATGAACTCTATATCACTGATAAGGGAAATTTGCCTTAACGCAAAGAAATACCCTACCAATAATGGCAGGGTATTATAAGTAGAACATATTAAACACTTGTTTTTGGAAGCTTATATTGTATAAGAGAATATTCCAAACAATTTGTCTCTAAAGTACTAAGGTCATCATCCCATATTTCAAGAGAGCGTAAAATATTTTGTGTAAATAGATAAATAGAAAAAGGAAGCCCTTTTCTTGTAGAATTGAGTTACCACACAACAATTCAAAGAGAGGTCTTCCCTATGAATCATTTTACAACA
>NZ_CAKMAB010000091.1:0-1493 GCF_924513355.1 Paenibacillus pseudetheri | reverse complement strand
TGAACTGTGACCCGTAAGATGGAAACTTTGAAAAAAGTGCCCCTCTTACGGGTTATTTATGTTTTAATCGAAATATCGAAAAAACGGAGGAAGCCTTCATGAATAACAAAACAAGAGGAAGCTCAAGGATATTTAACGAAAATGAGATTAAACAACTAGAGAACAATCCAAATGTAGAGAACGTGACGGAAAAGAGTATTACCTATTCGCCAACGTTTAAGTTAGCCGCGATTAAGGCCTACAAGGAAGGTCAAACCCCAATGGATATCTTCCTTAGCGCGGGATTTGACGTAGATGTTATCGGTCGTAAGAAGCCTAGGCATTGCTTAACCCGTTGGCGTAATACGTATAATACTCAGGGAGAGGCTGGACTACTTGAGGAACAACGAGGAAAGGGATCCCCGGGCAGACGATCGGCAGGAGAACTTTCTACCGAGGAAAAGTTAAAACGTGCAGAGGCACGAATCAAGCTTTTAGAGATGGAGAACGACTTTTTAAAAAAGCTGGAGGCGCTCGAAAAGCAGAAGATGCAGAGGTAACGTTGACACCCTCCGAGCGCTTTGAAATTATTAACCAAACGATACGCAAGCACGGTCTGCAGCGAATGACGCGTTATTTGTGCAAGCTAGCCAGTGTGAGTTTAAGCGGATATTACCGTTGGCAAGCCGTTGAGGAAACCAGACAGTTACGAGAGGAAGCAGACGAACGTGACGTTTTCCTTATCAAGAAACACTATGATACTTTGAATGGTAAAGCTGGAGCATTGGTTGTGAAGATGAGGTTGGAACGGGAGAACGGTATCATCATGAATCATAAGAAGATTCGAAGATTAATGCGAAAATATAAGCTCATTGCTACGATCCGGCGAGCCAATCCCTATCGCAAGATGGCAAAAGCTACACAAGAGCACCAAACGTGTCCCAACCTACTCAAGCGCCAGTTTGATCAAGGAGAGCCCGAGAAAGTGTTGCTGACCGATATTACCTATATGCATTATGGTAATGGACAATGTGCTTATTTATCCGTGGTGAAGGACGGGGCTACGAGACAAATTCTAGCTCATTACCTTTCTACTTCATTGGCCATGCCAATTGTAGAACAAACACTGGAAAAACTACTTGAACGACTGGATGGCAATATTCATCCAGAAGCCCTTTTACACTCGGATCAAGGAATGCACTATACTCATCCTAGATTCCGCTTTCTCGTACGAAAAGCTGGGTTTACACAGTCCATGTCACGGAAAGGAAACTGCTGGGATAACGCCGCCATGGAGAGCTTCTTTGGCCATATGAAGGATGATTTGGAGTACAAGTCATGCATGACTATCTTGGAATTACGAACAAAGGTTGATGACTATATCGCCTACTATAACTCCGAGCGATATCAATGGGCATTAAAAAAGATGACTCCCGATGAATTCAGGAGTCACCTATTAACCGCTTCTTAAAGGTCTTCTTTTTTAAACTTTCCACAAATACGGTCACAGTTCA
>NZ_CAKMAB010000090.1:0-1587 GCF_924513355.1 Paenibacillus pseudetheri | reverse complement strand
AAGTCTGCTTTCACGTTATCTGGAACTTTGTTAACCTTTTGGAACCGCCGTATGCGGACCCGCATGTACGGTGGTGTGAGAGGACGGGGGCTTGCCGCCCCCTCCTACTTGATAGGCAAGTAAAGGGCAGTGAAAGTGATGAAATTTCAATGTACAGACGGACTAATGAGTTCAATAATCAAAGTTTAACCAGTGAAATCGAAGAATATAGTAAAGTTCAAAAAGAATGGAGACTTCATATTTCTTGCTCTTATTTGTCCGTCGGTAATAATACTGGACGACCTTTGCTACCTGATTGCTTTACTCATTTAATTTACGACGATCTTGAAAAAATATATTACGTAATTCTTGTCTGTATATTTCTTCTCACACCCATGAAAAAACGACTTTTACAGGTGAAGCAGATGAACACAGGCTCGAGATTCCTTCCGTACATATGTCTCCTGATTTTTCACATTCATCCCTCCTACTTCTTTCATCGGAGTTATCCACATTTCTTTGCACTGTATAATTTCCTAAACAATGAAAAAAGGATCAACCAGAAAGAACTGGTTGATCTTAAAATACGAACTGGTAGGATAGTATAAACTGATTGCCGAATTATGAGTAAAAAGAATGTTTCAAAATATGGGTGGGTGGTGAGAATTGAAGGATCCTTTCTTAACTCTTGAATAAAGCAACGGTGGGAATGGTTATTAAAATTTATGAAGTGATTGATTTAATGGGGGAGAATTGGCGTTAGCGGGCGAATACAATAGCACTATAGAAACACGGCAATGTGTCGGACTGTACATTCAAGGGAACAATTAATTTTCCCACACTAGCCATAGATGTGTGATTGCACTTTATTGAAAGTGGACGATATTTCAGGAGGGATTGGAGAAAGTATGAGGAAAAAAGACTGGATTATAGTAATTCTAGTAGTCTCTCTATTCGGAAATGTTGCATTATTTATAGATCATAAACGTGACATCAGAAATGAAGAATTGAAATATGAATTATTGAATGCTTACATTCAACGAGATCTAGCTCAACTTGAAGCAATTATACAGTATCAACTAGATAATAATTGGAAAAATGAAACTCTTGTTACCCAGAAACTAGATGATGCCATTGATTCAATTATCTTACACAGTGGAATGGAAAGAGATAAGGATAAGGAAGACATCCTTATGAAATTGTATGATTACATGAATGAGTTCAAGATTGGTGACGGAACTTTAGATGTTAGCCTAAACGATAAGCAACGTGCCGATTACATCAATTTAGGCCAGAAACTGCGTTCTAACGGGTGGAAGTCTGGCGTAGGATATGATACAAGCTGGGATTCTTTTGCATCAAAAGTAAAGGAGTTCGTAGGGGAGTCATAGAAGTCATAAGTCTGCAAACGGATGTGCATGGATGCTCATTTTTCTATTAGCAAGATGATCTGGTTTCAATTTTCAACTCTTGATTTTCTGAATTTATATCCTTGCTCTACTGATATTCAAAAAGAAGCTGGAAATAATACTATACTTATGTTATCTGTACCTGGATATTTTAATAATTACGATTGTTTTCCTGTCCGCCTCTACCTCTAACTCTAAC
>NZ_CAKMAB010000089.1:0-1599 GCF_924513355.1 Paenibacillus pseudetheri | reverse complement strand
TTAAGCTCCCATGAAAATAAAATCTGCAATAACTGTAACGAGGCAAAGTAAATAAGACGCAGTTCATTCATTTTTTTTGAATGTCACAGCATCCGAAATAAGAATATGGATGTCTTAATGAATTAGGAGACTTCTGCAATAGTTACAGAATAACCTAAGTTTTCTAGTCTTCGAACTGCGTATTTCACAATAGATTGTTGCTTCTGCTTGTCAAAGTAATCTTCGCCTAGATCCACATACATTTCTTCACGAGTCAACAAATAGTAGGCTATTCTCAACATAGCATGCGCGACAGAGATTGCAGCCCTTTTTCTTCCTTTTCTTGCCGCTGTACGTCTGTACATGGCACCAAGATAGTTCTTTGAGGCTGCTACGGAATGGGCTGCTTCCACTAAGGCGGACTTCAAATATTTGTTTCCGTTTTTAGATTTAGCAGATTTTCTTTTTCCTGCACTTTCGTTATGCCCAGGCACAAGTCCAGCCCATGAGCATAAATGCGCAGCACTGGGAAACTGCTTCTTAATGTTGGTCCCAATTTCGGCTAAGATTTGTTCTGCCATTCGAGTAGCTATTCCAGGAATTGAATCTAAACGTTCGACATCGTCAGAAAATGGAACAACCCTCGTAGTGACTTCCTGGTCTAGCACCGTGATTTGTTCACTTAAAAAATCAATGTGAGTTAAAATAGTCTTAATCATCAAGCGTTGATGAGGGTTTACATAGCCGTGTAGAGCAAGTTCAAGTTCATCCTTCTTTCGTTTCATGGTGCGTCTAGCAAAGTTCGCTAGTTTCTCAGGATCATCCTCACCGTCAGCAATAGCATGAAGCATATCACGAGAAGAGACCCCCATAATATCAGAGACAACAGAGCTGAGTTTAATATTGGCTCCTTCTAACACTTTTTGAATTCGGTTATGTTGTCTAGCTCGTTCTTCGATAATACTCCGACGGTAACGTACAAGTTCTCGAAGCTCCCGTTGATTTCGATCTGGAATGAAACTTGCTTTAAGTAATCCATGACGAAGAAGCTTTGCAATCCATTCGGAGTCTTTGACATCTGTTTTACGTCCAGGCAAAGCTTTCATATGCTGGGCATTCACCACTAAAAATTCAATGCTTTCTGCTTCAAGTAGATTGACAATAGGTTTCCAAAATACACCTGTACTTTCCATAGCGACGTGAGTGCATTCATGTTGTTTAATCCAGTCAATTAGTTGTAAAAGAAACACTGTTTTAGTCGGAAACGTTTGAATCTCCTTTCCATTAGACGTTAGGATACATGCGGTAATGTTATCCTTATGAATATCCATACCACATGCCCGTTCAACTACGATTTCCACTCTAAAGTATCCTCTCTACGGCTAAATTAGGTAAGAGGCTGGTGCAACAATCAGAGTAGGATTAATCTCCCATGAGTGCTTCCCGAAAGGGAGCGACAATCTGTGATGCACCGTGATCGTTGGAGTCAGACTAACGGATGGGCTCGTAGGCACCATAGCTTATCGACCTTCCTCTCCCAGCCATAGTAGAAGTATTAACAGATACAAATATTTTCATCATCTGTGGTGCGGCGCTTGCGTTGCATGTATGGCTAACGGG
>NZ_CAKMAB010000088.1:0-1645 GCF_924513355.1 Paenibacillus pseudetheri | reverse complement strand
CACAAAAAACTTTCATGAGCCATCGGCTCACATCCCAGAATGAAAATGTTATTCGCCCGTTGCCATCGATGTCTTAATCCAGCTATTTCTGTCTATTCTATGAATAGAGGGACAGAAGAAACACGAGGTCTTTAATGGTGGTATAACCCCGTACAAAAAACCGTCTACGGCTGGTCATGAGTACAACCCATTGTCGCCATCTTCGGATGAGCACGTGTAAAAAAATCCTTACTTTCTCAGCAGCCTACTCTGTCCCTCCATACTTTTCGTTTGGAGGGTTATTTCTATGGAAGCTATTTTAGAACACTGCTGTGGACTCGACGTCCACCGAGATACGGTCGTGGCCTGCCTCTTAACTGGTAATCTCGAAGATCGTCCCCACAAAGAAATTCGCACCTTTTCAACCATGTCTAAGGGCTTACATGAACTTGCGGCCTGGCTTCATGCTGCTTCTTGCACCTACGTTGCCATGGAAAGCACTGGAGTTTATTGGAAACCCGTTTACCATGTTCTCGAAGAATCTTGTGAGATTAGATTAGCCAACGCTCAGCGTATCAAGAATGTTCCTGGGCGCAAAACAGATATCTCCGACGCGGAATGGATCGCCAAACTCCTTCGCTCCGGTCTTATCGAGGGCAGCTTTGTTCCGCCTCAAGACATTCGGGAACTTCGTGAACTCACACGTCACCGGAAGAAGCTCGTTCATCATATGACCGCAGAAAAAAATCGTATCCAGAAGGTTCTTGAATCTGCTGGCATCAAACTCGCTTCCGTGATCTCCGACGTTTTCGGTGTGACGGGGCGTGCCTTGTTGCGTCAACTTATGGACAACGGCAGACTGGATCAGGAATCCGTTCGTTCCCTCGTCAAAGGACAAATCAAAAATAAAGTTCCCCAACTCATGGACGCACTGCAAGGCAAACTTTCCTCACACCATCGCTTTCTTCTCGCACAGTCTTGGCAACATCTTACTCATCTGGAACATTCCATTCAGGCGTTCGATGAAACGATAGACTCCCATTTAGCACCCTATCGTGTCGAGATCGATATTCTTCGAACTCTTCCAGGCGTGGACGTCACCGCCGCTTCCGCGATTTTAGCTGAGGTTGGTGCGGACATGCTTCAGTTTCATTCCGAGCGCCATCTGGCTTCTTGGGCCGGTTTATCTCCAGGCAACTACGAAAGTGCTGGAAAAAAAAGTCCTCACGCATCCTCCACGGCAATCCCCACCTAAAATCCATCCTTGCCGAGTCCGCGTGGGCCGCATCCCGAACGAAAAAAACATATTTAGCCTCGAAATATTGGAAGTTAGCTGCCCGTCGAGGAAAGAAAAAAGCGTTGATTGCAACAGCACACAAGATGCTCACCATGATTTATCACATGCTCCTTCGACAGCAGCCTTATGTAGAACTTGGTGTAGATTACTTAGATCATTTGAATCAACACGTCAGAACACGGCGATTAGTCAAACAATTGGTATCTTTGGGCTACAATGTGCAGCTTGACTCGGCGCCGGAAGTCTCTTAATTCTTGTCACCAGGCCTTTTAAATTTTTTATCAATAAATCCCGGGCATCTTATTGCCTTTTTTCCTCCTTCTCTCCATACTCTGGTTCGTGTGCATCCTTACATTTACGTAAAAAAAG
>NZ_CAKMAB010000087.1:0-1747 GCF_924513355.1 Paenibacillus pseudetheri | reverse complement strand
CTTAAAACGTTATTGTAATCTGCATGCCCATGAGTGACGGACATCGGAAAGCCGTATGAGGGAAAACCTCACGTACGGTTTGATGAGGAGGGGCTGAATTTGTTCAGCCTTTTACTCTAGAACTCCCATGAAAATAAATATGCAGTTACTGTAAAAAGGCAAAAGTAAATAAGACGCAGCACATTCATTTTTTAAAAAAGGTGCAGCGCCCGAAATGAAGAATATGGCTATCTTTGATAATCTTCGCCTAGGTCCATATACATTTCTTCACGTGTTAAAAGATAGTAGGCTATTCTCAACATAGCATGAGCAACAGAAATCGCTGCCTTTTTTCTTCCTTTTCGTGCTGCCGTTCGTCTATACATGGCACCTAGATAGTTCTTTGACGCAGCAACAGAATGAGCTGCTTCTACTAAGGCAGACTTCAGATATTTGTTTCCATTTTTGGCTTTGGCAGATTTCCTCTTTCCTGCACTTTCGTTATGCCCAGGTACGAGTCAATCCCATGAGCATAAATGTGCAGTACTGGGAAACTGCTTCTTAATATTCCGTCCCTATTTCCGCTAAGATCTGTTCCGCCATTCGAGTGGCGATCCCCGGAATTGAATCTAAACGTTCAATATCGTCATGAAAAGGGACTACCCTCGTTCAGGTTATCTCAAAGACAATCGCTGATGATATTGTTGATATTAATTGTAGGGTTGGATTTACAGCTTATGTGGAGCACTACTATTATGTTGGTAGTAAAGAAGATGATATAGAGTTAAGCGGATTAATAACTTGCCAAGTAGACGCCTCTATAACTATTGACATTTTATCTGGATACCATGATGATGCAACAAAGACTCTTCTTTTGTCATCGACTTGTATCGACTTCAATGATTTTTGGGGTAATTGAAGCGACAGATCCAACAGAAGAACCTGACCAACTTGATAATGAACCCGATGAACCTGATGAACCCTATATACCTGATTTTTATGATGATTTTGATTAATAATAGACCCTATAATGACTGAAATAAATGATGTCAGATGGCTCGAACATTAATACAGGTACCATCAATAATATTATTGACCACTTAACAAACTGAGAACCTAAACGCACTGTTCATTTGATACATATAAAAAAGAACACCTCAAAACCAAGTGTGACAAGAGGGTTGAGAACAATACTGTATTGTATTTTTGAATTTTTGATTTCGTTGAAAAACATAGTGGTATTCAAAGGTCTCAAAACAACAATTTATTGTAATGAGCCAGTGCCCTCCCAATAAAGTTCACCCATGTCTCACAAAGTTTACCCATTACACTTAAAATTCTCCACCCAGCCGAGCAAAATCCAGGTATCCACTCCTGATTTCCTCGGCTTTTTCTTTCCCTCGGCCCATTTCCCCACCCATTAACTCACGCCTTCCCCAAACATTTTCCACCTCTTTTTTTCGAACTAGAAACCCGCCAAAGCCCTGTCACATCTGCATTCCCCTCAATTTATTACTCTATTCTTTATCCTTGATTAATTAATTTTATTCTCAATTATCTTCTCAATCGAAGTGAGAAGCCCATGATCTTCTCAGGATTTTCCTCCGGTTTCACATCAAACTTTAACTGCATTTTTTTGCTGATTTTCCTTGGTTTTAGATAATTCGTTGATTTATCGGATTTCACATCAATATTTTAGTGGTTTGATGTGGTGAAGAGAAGGGTGAGGGAAAGTCTGGGAGGGCTTGTGGGGTAAGGAGTTTGGGGG
>NZ_CAKMAB010000086.1:0-1770 GCF_924513355.1 Paenibacillus pseudetheri | reverse complement strand
GCGTGCCCAGAGGCACGCATTATCTAGTTGGTGAAAGTCCAACCGAAGGAGGGGCCAAGCCACCTTTGTAGCTAGGATGCTTGCGCATGGCGAAATCTGTGTGTAAAAGCGCATCGACAAAAGTACCTGTCAGAGACAGGGCGAGCAACAACCCAGGCCGCAACATGAAGTGAATCCTGCCGCGTCGTCAAAAAGGCCCTGCGAAGGGGAAAAGAGGGTGCCGAGTCTCGTGACATTAGACGAAGGCCAAGGAAACTGTGCAGAACTTGGGACAACAGTGAAGAACCTTCCGGCGTATAGGGAACGGCATGGGTTGAAAGATAGTGCAGTGAACTGGGGAGACCCTCCCCTGTACGGTTTTTTTTTTAGAACCCGTAAAGAGACACTCTATAAGCTCAAAAAGTGAAGTGAGTCGTCTGCAGGAAGGGAGTCCGAGGGGCTCATAGTACCGAAGAACCTAAGGACAACATAACCTTAGGGAGGGAAGGAGCCCTGCTTTGTTTATGCTTTTGGAGGAGGTACGAGTGAGTGAATGCCAACCGGCTAACGACACCAAAGGAAAAAGTTCAACAACTCCAAGAAAAGCTAGGTCATGCGGCCAAGGAGAACAAAAAGCGCAAATTCCATGCATTGTATGACAAAATCTATCGGTGGGATGTACTGTGTGAAGCATGGAGACGAGTGAAAGCCAATAAGGGAGCCGCAGGAGTAGATGCTGTGACGCTAGCAGATATTGAGGAACAAGGGGAAATGCAGTTTCTCAAGGCATGTGAGCGAGAGCTTAAAGAAAGCAACTACCATCCGCAACCCGTACGGCGACACTACATCCCGAAGAAAGATGGGAAGCAAAGGCCACTGGGTATACCCACCGTACGCGATCGAGTCATACAGATGGCAACCAAATTAGTGATTGAACCTATCTATGAAGCGGATTTTCAAGAAGCATCCTTCGGTTTTCGCCCGAAACGAAGTGCTAAAGGGGCGCTGGATCGAATCCGAAAAGCATGTAACCGGAAAGGGAATTGGGTAGTTGACGTCGATATCCAAGGCTACTTCGACAATATTAATCAAGAGAAGCTCATGAAATTGGTGCAGATGCGTATCAATGACAGGCGGATATTGAAATTAATACGAAAGTGGTTGGGGGCGGGAGTCATGGAAGAAGGAACGGTAAGGCGTTCGGATTTAGGGACTCCGCAAGGAGGAGTGATTTCACCGCTCCTTGCAAATATCTATCTAAATTACTTCGATCAATTGTGGGAGAAACAGGGAAAAGGAATAGGAGAACTCACGAGGTATGCAGACGATTTTGTAGTGGTTTGCAAAACTAAAAAGGACGCAGAACATGCGTATGAGCTTATACGTATGATTATGGAGCGTCTGGAGTTGACCCTACATCCGACCAAAACCCGCATTGTAGGATTATGGACAGGAGACGAAGGATTCGATTTCTTAGGGATGCATCACCGGAAAACCAAAGCAGAAACATCCCAAGGCAAGGTGTATTACACCACGCAGCAGTGGCTAACAAAAAAGGCAGAGGAACGGATTCGTGAGGTGGTCAAAGAAAGATTGGCACCGCCGAACATGCGGTCAAGAGCGTTTGTGGAACATGTAGAATGGCTCAATCCAAAGATTCAAGGATGGAGAAATTATTACTACACGAACTATAGCCAAAAGAAGTTAGCGAAACTAGACTGGTATATTTTGCAACGGTTAACACGGTGGTATGCAAAGAAAAGACAACGCAGAAGATGGATAGGCTCACTA
>NZ_CAKMAB010000085.1:0-1837 GCF_924513355.1 Paenibacillus pseudetheri | reverse complement strand
GGGGGCTGGCGAGCGCCTACCGTTAGCCAAGGGCAAGGGTGTCCACCGTGAGGTGGAATCTGAAGGAAGCCGGAGGCAAAAGCACGGGCCAAGGTACACGAACTGGATTTGAGGCTGTGTCAGTCGGATGAGTCACCTAAACATGACGAAATCCAAAGCCGCCAAGGACTGGCACGGTATACTCCAGTGGTCGCGGGCGGAAAGATGACGTTCTTATCTGGGGAGGCCTGCTGGATACGCAAGGAAAAAAACTTGTAACCGTAGCCGAGAGGCTGCGCTGAACCGGCAGGAGTCAGCAGAGGCCATAGTACGTAAGCTGTTGCAACAGCTTGCGGAAGGGCTGAACCGAAAGGAGAGAGGAAAACGATGCGTTCGTATGAAGAGCAACGACAGCAGAATATCTCGCAAGAGAGCTTGCGGCAAAGAGAAGCGGTGAAGCCGTCAGGGTATGCCGGAGCGCCGAGTTCTTCGTCGGCACAAGTCGCCCCTTCCTCTCGCAAAGCAGAGAACAACTTGCTGGAACGAATACTCGAAGGAGATAACCTTCGGCTCGCGTACAAGCGAGTGGTGCAAAACGGAGGAGCACCCGGTGTGGACAGTGTAACGGTAGCGAATCTACAAGCTTACCTGAATACGCACTGGGTAGCGGTGAAAGCCGAAATCCTGGCGGGAACATACAGACCTGCGCCAGTCAAACGGGTGGAAATTCCCAAACCCGGAGGCGGTGTACGGCTGCTAGGCATCCCGACCGTGATGGACCGATTTCTCCAGCAAGCGCTTCTACAAGTCATGAACCCGATCTTTGACGCACAATTCTCGTGGTACAGCTACGGATTTCGGCCGGGGAAGAGCGCACATGACGCCGTTAAACAAGCCCAAAGATATATCCAAAGTGGCCTGAGATGGGTCGTGGATTTGGATCTAGAGAAATTCTTTGACCGGGTAAACCACGACATGCTGATGGCGAGAGTGGCGCGGAAAGTAACGGACAAAAGAGTACTGACACTGATCCGAGCGTACTTAAACGCCGGAGTCATGGTGGATGGAAAGCTGGAGAGTAGCTGGGAGGGAACGCCACAAGGCGGTCCGCTCAGTCCGCTTTTAGCAAACATTCTGCTGGATGACCTGGATAAGGAATTGACCGGACGAGGACTACGATTTGTACGCTATGCGGACGATTGTAATCTCTTTGTGGCGAGCAAACGGGCAGGTGAACGGGTCATGGAATCGGTCAGCCGATTTATAGAAGGAAAGCTAAAACTGAAAGTGAACCGGGAGAAAAGTGCGGTGGCAAGGCCTTGGCACCGGAAGTTGTTAGGATTCAGTTTCCTGAGCCAGAAACAGGCAATGATTCGAATAGCACCGAAGAGCCTCTTAGCAGTGAAGGAGAGGATTCGAGAGCTAACAAAACGAAGTTGGTCCATTTCCATGGAAGAACGAATTGGCCGGCTGAACCGGTATTTGATGGGGTGGCTTGGCTATTTCCATCTGGCGTCGGCGAAGAAACACCTCCAAACACTGGACCAGTGGATTCGGAGAAGACTCCGAATGTGTCTGTGGAAGCAATGGAAACGAGTCCGCACACGAATCCGCGAACTCCGGGCCCTTGGGGTACCAGAGTGGGCTTGTTTTAGGATGGCTAACTCGAGACGAGGCGCATGGGAAATGTCCCGGAACACGAATAATGCCCTTCCGACTTCCTATTGGGAAGCGAAAGGGCTGAAAAGTCTGCTTTCACGTTATCTGGAACTTTGTTAACCTTTTGGAACCGCCGTATGCGGACCCGCATGTACGGTGGTGTGAGAGGACGGGGGCTTGCCGCCCCCTCCTACTTGAT
>NZ_CAKMAB010000084.1:0-1953 GCF_924513355.1 Paenibacillus pseudetheri | reverse complement strand
CCTTCAGATTCCACCTCACGGTGGACACCCTTGCCCTTGGCTAACGGTAGGCGCTCGCCAGCCCCCGTTCGGGACTTTCACCCTAAAGATGACGCCCATGCTGGGCGTACCAAAAAAACACCTGCCTATAATAGACAGGTGTTTCTTAATTATAAGCGGGTGATGGGAATCGAACCCACGCTATCAGCTTGGAAGGCTGAAGTTCTACCATTGAACTACACCCGCAAAGGTATAAAATCGGGATGACACGATTTGAACATGCGACCCCCTGGTCCCAAACCAGGTGCTCTACCAAGCTGAGCTACATCCCGTCAAAACATGTAATTACTAAGTAATAAAAATGGCGCGCCCTGAGAGATTCGAACTCCCGGCCTTTTGATTCGTAGTCAAACGCTCTATCCAGCTGAGCTAAGGGCGCAAATTTTATATGGAGCGGACGACGGGAATCGAACCCGCGACCCTCGCCTTGGCAAGGCGATGCTCTACCGCTGAGCCACGTCCGCAAAAACATGGTGCGCGTGAAGGGACTCGAACCCCCACGTCGTGAAACGCCAGATCCTAAGTCTGGTGCGTCTGCCAATTCCGCCACACGCGCACACTTTAAAAATAATGGTGAGCCATGAAGGACTCGAACCTTCGACACCCTGATTAAAAGTCAGGTGCTCTACCAACTGAGCTAATGGCTCTCATAAATGGCTGGGGATATAGGATTTGAACCTATGCATGACGGAGTCAAAGTCCGTTGCCTTACCGCTTGGCTAATCCCCAACAATAATTAACTAAATGGCGGAACCGACGAGATTCGAACTCGCGATCTCCTGCGTGACAGGCAGGCATGTTAGGCCAACTACACCACGGTTCCATAGACATAATGCATAAGTGTAAATTGGTTGCGGGGGCAGGATTTGAACCTGCGGCCTTCGGGTTATGAGCCCGACGAGCTACCGGGCTGCTCCACCCCGCGTCATTTAATAATTATATACTATTCATTCACACTAAACCAGCTAGTCCAAAAACATTATGCTTAAGGAAAATTTGGTTGCGGGGGCAGGATTTGAACCTGCGGCCTTCGGGTTATGAGCCCGACGAGCTACCGGGCTGCTCCACCCCGCGTCGTTCTTAAGTATTAAATCCCTTGGGGCCCCCGGAAAGTACCCGGAATCCGCAGCGAAGCATTAACTTCACTTTTTGGGGATGTTTATGGTGGAGGCTGAGGGGATCGAACCCCCGACCCTCTGCTTGTAAGGCAGATGCTCTCCCAGCTGAGCTAAGCCTCCATGTTATGACCCGTATGGGATTCGAACCCATGTTACCTCCGTGAAAGGGAGGTGTCTTAACCCCTTGACCAACGGGCCATGCTAATAATCTTTATGGCGGAGAGAGAGGGATTCGAACCCTCGAGACGCTTGTGGCGCCTACACGATTTCCAATCGTGCTCCTTCGGCCAAACTCGGACACCTCTCCATAAATGGCTCCCCGAACAGGACTCGAACCTGTGACAACTCGATTAACAGTCGAGTGCTCTACCAACTGAGCTATCAGGGAATATGGTGGGCCTTAGTGGACTCGAACCACCGACCTCACCCTTATCAGGGGTGCGCTCTAACCAGCTGAGCTAAAGGCCCTTTTAAGTCATTTAAATATTAAGGGCAAAAAAAATACCACGGGTAATGTGGTTGTCCGCTTGGCGGCGTCCTACTCTCCCAGGACCCTTCGGTCCAAGTACCATCGGCGCTGGAGGGCTTAACGGTCGTGTTCGGGATGGGTACGTGTGGAACCCCTCCGCTATCGCCACCAAACGGGCATTTACATCGTAAATGCTCAGGCTTGAGTCGCCTGAAAACTGAATCCGAATTGAATTTGCGTTTTAAGTATAGGATAAGCCCTCGACCGATTAGTATTGGTCAGCTCCATGCATTACTGCACTTCCACCTCCAACCTATCTACCTCGTC
>NZ_CAKMAB010000083.1:0-2287 GCF_924513355.1 Paenibacillus pseudetheri | reverse complement strand
GACGACGAGGTAGATAGGTTGGAGGTGGAAGTGCAGTAATGCATGGAGCTGACCAATACTAATCGGTCGAGGGCTTATCCTATACTTAAAACGCAAATTCAATTCGGATTCAGTTTTCAGGAATCAAGTTCTAAACCATATGGTCCTAGTGGCTGTATGATGATGAATTTGTTTTCAGCATTTGGCGATGCTGAGACCTGAATAATGCATTTGTACCGCAAATGCCCGTTTGGTGGCGATAGCGGAGGGGTTCCACGCGTACCCATCCCGAACACGACCGTTAAGCCCTCCAGCGCCGATGGTACTTGGACCGAAGGGTCCTGGGAGAGTAGGACGTTGCCAAGCACGCAAGACCACTGTTGAGTAATCGGCAGTGGTCTTTTTGTTGGGCCTTGTACAGAGAATTTGCTTGGAAGGGTTTTTATGATAATGTGGTTTAATAGAGTCACTAATAGATTATTTATGGGGGATAAAGATTTTGATTATATGGATCAATGGAGCTTTTGGTGCGGGGAAGACAGAAACTGCATATGAATTACATCGCAGAATTCCTAATTCTTTTGTATACGATCCAGAGAATGTAGGGTATTACATAAGGGGAAACATTCCTGATGTGATGACAAAAAATGACTTTCAGGACTATTATCTTTGGCGTGAAATTAACCATTCCATGCTAAAATACATAGCTAGCGATTATAGGGGGACGATTATCGTACCTATGACCATAGTCAACCCAGAATATTGGATGGACATTGCTGGTAACCTAATAAACAAGGGATTAGAGGTTCATCATTTTACTTTGTGTGCCTCACGAGAGACGCTGCTCAAGAGATTGAGTGGTAGAGGTGAAGGGAATGACTCGTGGGCCGTTCAACAGATCGACAGATGCCTCACAGGGCTTAATAAGGACGTATTCAAAGACCATTTAGACACAAATAACCTGACTACTTTAGGAGTCGTTGAGATGATAGCCAGTAAGCTTGATATCACTTTAACGCCTATTATAGGAGAAAAGTGAAAATATATTAATTTAGGTATTGCTATACTTCGGAATACATGATATAATATTTTTTGTTGTCAAAACATTTTGTTTTCAATACGGCCCGTTGGTCAAGGGGTTAAGACACCTCCCTTTCACGGAGGTAACATGGGTTCGAATCCCATACGGGTCACCAATTTCTTTGAAATGTAATTGTTCTGCTGAAATAAAATGTTGCATTACAGTTTGGATTGTGTTATGATAATTGAGTTGCTTCTTTACATGGAGGCTTAGCTCAGCTGGGAGAGCATCTGCCTTACAAGCAGAGGGTCGGGGGTTCGATCCCCTCAGCCTCCACCATGAAGCTTTCTTATGGTAATGGATAGCTAAATATTTTTTAATGACGCGGGGTGGAGCAGCCCGGTAGCTCGTCGGGCTCATAACCCGAAGGCCGCAGGTTCAAATCCTGCCCCCGCAACCAATTTTCATCAAGCAATTATATCTTTTGGAACCGTGGTGTAGTTGGCCTAACATGCCTGCCTGTCACGCAGGAGATCGCGAGTTCGAATCTCGTCGGTTCCGCCATTTTTCTTGCTTCATGAGCCATTAGCTCAGTTGGTAGAGCACCTGACTTTTAATCAGGGTGTCGAAGGTTCGAGTCCTTCATGGCTCACTTCTTAAGTGAGTCGGACACTAATACATACTGTGTGCGGACGTGGCTCAGCGGTAGAGCATCGCCTTGCCAAGGCGAGGGTCGCGGGTTCGATTCCCGTCGTCCGCTCCATATAAATTTTGCGCCCTTAGCTCAGCTGGATAGAGCGTTTGACTACGAATCAAAAGGCCGGGAGTTCGAATCTCTCAGGGCGCGCCATATTTTAACTTCATACTTTGCCGGCGTGGCGGAATGGCAGACGCGCTCGACTCAAAATCGAGAGGGAAACCGTGGAGGTTCGAGTCCTCTCGCCGGTATCAATTAGCAAGCGAAGCTCTTATGCGTTAAGCTAAGAGCTTTTGCTTTTCAAGTTCAGTAAAGTAAATCATTATATTGTGGACTCTTAGCTCAGTTGGTAGAGCAGTAGACTCTTAATCTATTTGTCCAGGGTTCGAGCCCCTGAGAGTCCATCCTTAAAAGAAACGGCAGAGATGCCGTTTCTTTTTTATAAGAGTTACACGGTTTCAATCATAGTCACAAAAAACTTTCATGAGCCATCGGCTCACATCCCAGAATGAAAATGTTATTCGCCCGTTGCCATCGATGTCTTAATCCAGCTATTTCTGTCTATTCTATGAATAGAGGGACAGAAGAAA
>NZ_CAKMAB010000082.1:0-2758 GCF_924513355.1 Paenibacillus pseudetheri | reverse complement strand
ATGTAGAGGCAGACCAGGGGAACTGAAACATCTAAGTACCCTGAGGAAGAGAAAACAATAGTGATTCCGTCAGTAGCGGCGAGCGAACGCGGAACAGCCTAAACCTAAGAGCTTGCTCTTAGGGGTTGTGGGACGTCTCACATGGAGTTACAAAGGAATATGGTAGGCGAAGAGGTCTGGAAAGGCCCGCGATAGAGGTAAAAGCCCTGTAGCCTAAACTGTGTTCTCTCCGAGACGGATCCCGAGTAGTGCGGGGCACGTGAAACCCCGTATGAATCCAGCAGGACCATCTGCTAAGGCTAAATACTACCTGGCGACCGATAGTGAAACAGTACCGTGAGGGAAAGGTGAAAAGCACCCCGGAAGGGGAGTGAAATAGAACCTGAAACCGTGTGCTTACAAAAAGTCAGAGCCCTATCTATGGGTGATGGCGTGCCTTTTGTAGAATGAACCGGCGAGTTACGTTTAACATGCAAGGTTAAGTCGAGAAGACGGAGCCGCAGCGAAAGCGAGTCTGAATAGGGCGATTTAGTATGTGGACGTAGACCCGAAACCGTGTGATCTACCCCTGTCCAGGGTGAAGGTGCGGTAACACGCACTGGAGGCCCGAACCCACGCATGTTGAAAAATGCGGGGATGAGGTGGGGGTAGCGGAGAAATTCCAATCGAACTCGGAGATAGCTGGTTCTCCCCGAAATAGCTTTAGGGCTAGCCTCGGTATAAGAGTAGTGGAGGTAGAGCACTGATTGGTTGCGGGGCCCGCAAGGGTTACCAAGATCAGTCAAACTCCGAATGCCATATACTTATTGCCGGGAGTCAGACAGTGAGTGCTAAGATCCATTGTCAAAAGGGAAACAGCCCAGACCATCAGCTAAGGTCCCCAAGTGTGTGTTAAGTGGGAAAGGATGTGGAGTTGCACAGACAACCAGGATGTTGGCTTAGAAGCAGCCACCATTGAAAGAGTGCGTAATAGCTCACTGGTCGAGTGACTCTGCGCCGAAAATGTAACGGGGCTAAACACACCACCGAAGCTATGGCTAGATACGTATGTATCTGGGGTAGGGGAGCGTTGTATGTGGGTTGAAGGTGTACCGTAAGGAGCGCTGGACAGCATACAAGTGAGAATGCCGGTATGAGTAACGAAAAGATCAGTGAGAATCTGATCCGCCGAAAGCCCAAGGTTTCCTGAGGAAGGCTCGTCCGCTCAGGGTAAGTCGGGACCTAAGGCGAGGCCGAAAGGCGTAGTCGAAGGACAACAGTTTGAAATTACTGTACCACCGTAATCCGCTATGAGCGATGGGGTGACGCAGGAGGGTAGTGACGCGGACTGATGGATATGTCCGTCTAAGCAGTGAGGCTGATGTGTAGGCAAATCCGCACATCGTTAAGGCTGGGCTGTGATGGGGAGCGAAAATTATAGTAGCGAAGGTCATGATCTCACACTGCCAAGAAAAGCCTCTAGCCAGGAGAAGGTGCCCGTACCGCAAACCGACACAGGTAGGCGAGAAGAGAATTCTAAGGCGCGCGGAAGAACTCTCGTTAAGGAACTCGGCAAAATGACCCCGTAACTTCGGGAGAAGGGGTGCCCCGGTAGTGTGAATAGCACGAGGGGGCCGCAGTGAAAAGGCCCAAGCGACTGTTTAGCAAAAACACAGGTCTGTGCGAAGCCGCAAGGCGAAGTATACGGGCTGACGCCTGCCCGGTGCTGGAAGGTTAAGGGGAGTGGTTAGGGGTAACCCGAAGCTATGAACCGAAGCCCCAGTAAACGGCGGCCGTAACTATAACGGTCCTAAGGTAGCGAAATTCCTTGTCAGGTAAATTCTGACCCGCACGAATGGCGTAACGACTTGGGCGCTGTCTCAACGAGAGATCCGGTGAAATTTTAATACCTGTGAAGATGCAGGTTACCCGCGACAAGACGGAAAGACCCCATGGAGCTTTACTGCAGCTTGATATTGAATTTGGGTACGATCTGTACAGGATAGGTGGGAGCCGTAGAAATCGGAGCGCAAGCTTCGGTGGAGGCGCCGTTGGGATACCACCCTGATCGTATCTAGGTTCTAACCTAGTACCCTAATCGGGTACGGGGACCGTGTCAGGCGGGCAGTTTGACTGGGGCGGTCGCCTCCTAAAGAGTAACGGAGGCGTTCCAAGGTTCCCTCAGAATGGTTGGAAATCATTCGAAGAGTGCAAAGGCATAAGGGAGCTTGACTGCGAGACCTACAAGTCGAGCAGGGACGAAAGTCGGACTTAGTGATCCGGTGGTACCGCATGGAAGGGCCATCGCTCAACGGATAAAAGCTACCCTGGGGATAACAGGCTTATCTCCCCCAAGAGTCCACATCGACGGGGAGGTTTGGCACCTCGATGTCGGCTCATCGCATCCTGGGGCTGAAGTAGGTCCCAAGGGTTGGGCTGTTCGCCCATTAAAGCGGTACGCGAGCTGGGTTCAGAACGTCGTGAGACAGTTCGGTCCCTATCTGTCGTGGGCGCAGGAAATTTGAGAGGAGCTGTCCTTAGTACGAGAGGACCGGGATGGACGTACCGCTGGTGCACCAGTTGTTTCGCCAGAAGCATGGCTGGGTAGCTACGTACGGACGGGATAAGCGCTGAAAGCATCTAAGCGTGAAGCCCCCCTCAAGATGAGATTTCCCAATTAGTAAGACCCCTTGAAGACGACGAGGTAGATAGGTTGGAGGTGGAAGTGCAGTAATGCATGGAGCTGACCAATACTAATCGGTCGAGGGCTTATCCTATA
>NZ_CAKMAB010000081.1:0-2877 GCF_924513355.1 Paenibacillus pseudetheri | reverse complement strand
GTAGTTCATGTTCTGATTCTCCTTGTGTAGGGGTGGTGTGGTAACTTCATTCTACACGAATCAGTCATGGGCTATTTTTTTATTCTCTTAGCAGCTGTCGCACTTCATATTACAATCCGTCATTAAGAAATACATGAAGCAGAGAAAATGAGGCCAGGTATTTTAATACATGACGGTGCAGTTCATTCAAGAGCAAACAAAGACAGTAGGCGACTTGGCGGAATAGCTCAACATCTCAAAAAGTACCCTGCATCAATGGATGAGCCAGTATCGGGAACTAAAGAATGAACCGGCAGCCAGCATGGATCGAGTACGGGAACTTGAGGCACAGTTGAAAGAAATAAGCCGTCAACTTCAAGAAAAAGATAACAAGATTGCCGATGTGGAAGAGGAATTAGCGATTGTAAAAAAAAGAAGTGCACATCTTCAGCAAACCAAGGAACTGAGATTCCAGTTTATTGAAAAACATCGCTCCGAGTTTCGCTTGGAGAAGATGTTCACGACTCTACATGTGTCACGGAGCGGGTACTACAAGTGGCGGACAGAAAAACACACACACATAAGCTTCGTAAGGCTGCAATAATGAAGCGAATTCAGTATCATTTTGCTGACCATCAAAAGCGGTATGGGAGTCCGAAGATCACCCTCCTCTTACATTAAAAAGGCTATGCCATTACCGAACGCACTGTAAGCGTGTATATGCGACATATGAAGCTTCGCTCCATTGTGTCCAAAACGTATCGTGTGCAAACTACCGACCCGAATCATGACCATCCGATCGCTCCGAACACCCTGAACCAACAATTCAAGATCCTCAAACCCAACAAAGTATGGGTCACTGATATTACCTATATTCCTTGCCGGGAAGGCCGCTTATACCTAGCTAGCGTAATGGATCTGTGCACGCGTGAAATCGTAGGGTGGCGCCTGGAGAAACATATGGAAACCAGCCTGGTTTTGGGCGCCTTGCAAGATGCTTACGCAGCTAAACGACCCAAAGAGGGCCTACTGCATCATTTCGACCGAGGTTCTCAATATACTTCTTATGACTACGCTAAACAGTTGAAGGATTACGGCATGGAGTCCAGCATGAGCCGTAGAGGTAACTGTTATGACAACGCCTGTATCGAATCGTGGCACAGCATTTTGAAGAAGGAACTCATCTACTGTAATCCGCGCTTTAAAACCAAGGAGCAAGCCTAACAGACACTTTTTCAATATATTGAGTTTTACTATAACCGCAAGCGAATGCATGGCGCGCGGGGGTATCTTTCTCCAGTTCGTTTTGCTGAGCAATTGACTAGAATGTCTGTTGCGTGACTGTCCACTTTCTTGACAGAGCTCCACAGCAGATCTTATTAGTAGCTTTATTCTGTTTTTGGCTTGCTATCGAACCCAAATGAAGTTATTGGCCTGAAAAGTACCCAATATTATGATCTAAAGAAGCAATAAGGTTACTGGAGTCCGAAACCCTGCACAAAAGACGTTATTTTGTAAATAACGTCATCTGAGTCCAAAACTCGAAGAAGAGGACTCTCTCCGTTAGTGGAAAATAATGTTAGAATATCTTATATTTAGATATACAATACTTCCTGGGAGGAGCAATAATATGCGCATTTTCATATATATAGGATTGGCTTTATTTGTGATCTCTGGTATATGTGTTGGCGGATTTACGACAGGTACTCAGCAAAGAGGGAATTATTATTCGGAATCCAAAGAAGATCGTAAAATTAAAAACAAAGTAGCGAAATGGTCTGCTTTAGGAGGGGTTCTTTCCTTGGCTATAGCTGGACTAGTATATTTGTTGTGATATTTACCTCACTCAAGTTCAAGAGTGGTAAAGAGTGCAATATATGACTTTTTACAAGAACCTTTAGACCCTTGATGTCTTTGCCGTTGAGGTTTTTTGTATTTATAATTCTAGTAAAATGGAATTTAATATAACAGTCACAATTATTCTTATCATCTGACATTATTTTATATTTTTCTTGCAAAGGTATATCTTTCATAGGATAATATGGGTATATTTTCCTAGCAAAAGTTGGAAATGGATATTATCTGAGAGGAAGTAGACAATTGAAAACAAAGAAACCTTTTTTTAAAAAATGGTGGTTTTGGCTCATTATTGTTTTTGTTGTAATAGGGGTGATTGGATCACAGGGGAATGATAGTGAACCTACAGTATCAAAATCAGAACCAGCAGTGGCAAAGGTAGATGATACTGCAGCAACGGAGAAACCGGTCGGAACGGAAAAGCCTACCAGCAAGCCTACTGAAGAGCCTAAGGAAACGATGATAACTGAAGTTGGACAAACCATCACAACGAAGAATTTTAAGCTTACAGTTGATTCTCTGGAAAAGCCTAAAGGAAATGATTATGTACAACCATCAGAGGGTAATGAATTTGTAGAAGTCGGAATTATACTTGAGAATATTTCCAGTAAAGATTATATGGTAAGCTCCATGCTAATGTTCAATGCATACCAAGATAGCTTCTCTATAAATGAAGATCTCATGGCTCATACTTTGGATAGTCAAGTAGGAACGATGGACGGCGCTTTAGCTGCGGGAAAGAAAATTCGTGGCAAACTCGCTTACCAGCTTCCTAAGGATTGGAAAGAACTTGAAATTAATACTGATTTTACGGTTTTAAGTTTTAGTTCAGATGGAGAAATCAAAATCGTTCTTCAAAATAAATAGGATATTTCACATATAAGAGTCTCGCCAAAGCTGGCGGGGCTTTTTTTATTGTTAGCGTGCCCAGAGGCACGCATTATCTAGTTGGTGAAAGTCCAACCGAAGGAGGGGCCAAGCCACCTTTGTAGCTAGGATGCTTGCGCATGGCGAAATCTGTGTGTAAAAGCGCATCGACAA
>NZ_CAKMAB010000080.1:0-4379 GCF_924513355.1 Paenibacillus pseudetheri | reverse complement strand
TCCTTCAGATTCCACCTCACGGTGGACACCCTTGCCCTTGGCTAACGGTAGGCGCTCGCCAGCCCCCGTTCGGGACTTTCACCCTAAAGATAACGCCCATGCTGGGCGTACTAACAAAAAAAGCAACTTCCCTGTTGGAAAGTTGCTTTTTGATGTTGCCGGATTATACCATTAATGCAAACAACGAAATTGTGCAGCTGTTTAACGATTTATTGAAGTTTTTAAGTCAATATGATGTCACACCATAAGGTTATACTTGGACCTTCCTCAAATGGAGGAGGGAAGAATCTGTTACTTCCATAGCTAAGAGTAACTATCTACTACCGAACTGTGTTAAACCCTCAATACCAAGCTCTTTTTCAACATTTTCCTGACAACCAATATTAACCATATTTATGCCATTACGAAATTTATTTTTAAATATCTTCTTGCTCATGTATACCGCCTCCATCTACAAAATAGCTTTTAATTTCCTTTGGAAATCTGGAGTAAAAACATTCTTATTTACTGCATCAGCAAACAGCATCAAGAGTTCGTTTTCATTAATATCAAGTGGTCTTAGGATTAAACGTTCATTATTATTTTTGTTCTTCTTGTAATAGGCAAAGCGAATTTCATCTTCACCATTGGCCTTTACATTTATTCGTTCAATCGTACAAATAAATAGATCAAGCTCCAATCGTCCCTGCTTCAAGAGATCACAATACTCGGTGCTTTTTAATACTTCGGTCTTTTCTTGTGTTTCCTTATGGAGATCAATAACTCCAAACTCCACAAGGAGTTTCGATAACGCCAAGTTTATTAAGGAGTTCTTACTCATTTTTGTTTTGTCGGCAAGGTTAGTCAAGGCGTCATCAATATCCTGGGATAAAGATAAGTTTAGTCGAGTTTTTTCATCCATTTTATTCACCTATTAGTCAAAGTAAATAGCAATGGTGTTATTTTTAACACCATTGCTCAAATTCAATCCATCATTAAGACATCTAATATTGCATAATACATTTATTTCAGAGAGGAAGTCTTATTCATACTTTGCAAAATCGATTACATAACTAACTCTTAAAATAGAAAGATAGTACCTCCATAGACACCATTTCCCTATTATTGATACGTATTATTTTCCCATACTATTTATCTGTTGAAGCACTGCATTTACTTGTCCTAAAATTCTTTTAACCTCATCTGTAATATTGCAACGAAAAAGACCCTTAACTACAGAGAAAAACTCAGTATCAATTCTTCTGTAGTCATATCCCGTTCGAACTACATTATTAAGTTCATTCAGAACATATATCCAAAATTCTTTACTTAGAAATTGACTTCTCAAATCAATTAGGTCGTGTCTTAATTCTCACTTAAGGGCATCTTTCACCGCCTTTTCGTCCCCCTGCTGCGTCACTTTCTCTTGACGTACCCCGGTACGCCTGCGAAAAAGTTCCTGGCTTGGAACGTAAATTCGGCAAAATCTGCTCCGTTCGGAGTTCTAAGACACACCCTAATCGAACTTGACCCTTTCGACAGTATTCGCGGGATTCCTGCACCATAGAGAACTGGACTCGTCTCATCTCTTGGTATTGAACCACTCTACAAGAATCGCAGCCGTATCATGGGGCTGAAATAACGGAAAATAATGACCATAGGGTACATCTACGCATTTAACCTGTGGATCGATTTCCTCAGGATAGTGGTAATCCTCATCTTCCTTGCCCCAGACCACTACTGTGCTCTTCACCTGATCAGCTTTACTCCACGTCCCCATCGATAACTTGTCTTGGACTCCTTTGCCCTTCCCGGTATGAATCCAGCGTAACAAATCGGTATGCGCACCCGCAATGCGTGGAGATTGCATACTGGACCTCACCTTTTCTGCAAATCTACTAATTACACGGTGATCCGTGTCACGGTTTGATTGAAGCATGCGATTCCAGCCAGCTTCGGATCGCCCGGCCAGAAGGGTACGCACGAAACCTCTTGGCATACGGGAAGCCATACACAGAGCTGTCTGGTTAGAGTTATGACCTGCGGGCTGCAATAAACCAAGCTGAATATCGGTGCGTCCGCTCCTGATTGCCGCCGTAGCTGCAATTGCGCCCCCAACAGAGTGACCGATCAGCTTCATCGGGCCTTCCAACTCGCGAAGTGCGGTGAGTAGTTCATGCACCTGGCCTTCAAACGCTTCACTCTTCTGATGAACAGGTGACCGACCGAATCCGGCCAGATCGACAAGCCATACCGGGTTTCCTGTCAGTTCCCAAAGCCGTTCTCCCAAAGGTAACATCTCATCGGCACAACTAAGCAAACCATGTACGATGATCCACGGCTCTCCTTCACCATCCCAACCAAGTGCAGCCAAATTTCCGATCCGTGATCGAGTACAACCGGCTGGCAAAGTCCCAGATGATGCATGACGGAGACGATAATCCAAGTCGGCTGTCACAAATGGAAGCTGTTCCCTGATATCAGGCCAGGATTGTCCCATACGTGTGAACAGAGCCTCCGTCTCTTCCACCGGAAATGTTCTGTTGGTAATAAAAGAAACCGATTCTGCTGGAACACCGCTGATCCGCGTACCGCCTGATTTCATCGCCCATTGAACCCATGTCAGTGGTACAGCCCATTTGGGCTTTGGAACATCCATTTGCTGTGACAGAAGATGCAGTAATTCCTTCATGCTAGGACTATCTTCTTTGCGCGCCAAAAGTGGATACGTTCCTCCCACTGGAGCTGTTTCTTTGGATAAAAAGACAAGGGTCTTTGCAACCACATCATTCTCCACAAGCGGCAACCAATACGATGAACCTCCCGGTACAACAGGCATGAATCGTTTCTGAATCGCCTGAATGAGCAGTCCGATACCACCCGTTTGCTCGGTTTCACCCGTGGGTCGCGGTCCCACGACTGTACTTGGATTGACAACAGACAACGGATACTGATTCGCCTCTGCATGTTCACGGATATACAGATCAGCGTGAAATTTCATTTCTTCATATGCACTTTCATGATTTTCCAGTTTGTTGACCTGAATGTATTTCCCCTTTTCGTCCCGTTGTCCATACGGGCTCATAAATCCAACAACATGGATAAAGTGTCTCAGTCCGCGTATACGATGGATCTCGCCAGCCAGTTCCGCCACTTCCTTCGCGCCGTTCATAAAAATCTGTTCTGCTTCTTTACGCTCCAGAGTAACATCCATCGTGCCGCCAGCATGAATGATGACGTCTGCTTCGAGAACAAGCTGCCGATCAGTCAATACAAGGCCGAGACCTGGTTTGGACAAATCGCCGTGGATAAATGTAATTCGGTCGAAGTTCTTCACTCCGTAAGCTTGCAGCACAACTCTGGCTCTTGGTTCGGAACGAACAAGCAACAACAATTTTGTGTCCCCAGCCGCGAGTTGTTTTACTGTTTCCTTACCGATAAAGCCTGTACTGCCTGTCATGAAAATGATTGCTGGTTCAATTGCCCTCTTGTTAATAACCTGCTTTATGTCCCTAGTGCGCTCCGTATTTGTTTCACGAGTAGTATGAACATTCATTGTGTATTTGCCCCTTATAGTACTATGAAGTACTAATTATATTCAAAAAAACAGCTTCGTTTACCGAAGCATCTGACAAAAAGTACGTGCTGATTGTTCAATAATTCCTGTATCACGCGCGGTCTCCGCAAGCACAAGGGAACCTTCCATTGCCGCAATAAATAATGCTGCTGCTGGCCCCGGCTCGATTCCTTTACGAAACTCCCCGCCATCCAGCCCCTGTTGGAACAATTTCTCCATCATCGGCTGCAACTCACGAAAGAAACGGGATATGCTTTCTTTGACTTCCGGTGCACTGGCTGGTGTCTGCATATACAGTGTAATAAACGGACAACTTCCTTCATAATCCCGACCCTCTATGCCTGCGGACAGTAACGCCATAAACGAATAGATGCGTTCTGTTACCTCTCGTTCACGCTGACTGAGCAGCAGGTAAAGATCTGATTCATACTGGGCGATCCAGTACTGCACCACAGCATGAAGTAATTCCTCCTTGTTTTTAAAATGGTAATAAATATTCGACTTGGATACTCCGCTAACCCGTACTACCTCATCCATACTAACGTAGCTGTACCCCTGACGCAGAAATAACTGTGCAGCCACTTCAACTGCCTTGGTCCGGTTAACCGGATTGGAACTCTTAGATTTAGCAGATCCATTGTTCAATTTTTTATTTGTCATAGATAGAACTATATAGTACTAATCAAATAAAAACAAGTTTTTTGTTAATCAAAAGATCCTCTCTCACCTCAACCCCCTCCTACTTGTCCACATATAGTATTAACGCTGTGTTAAATACGTCATGGAATTATTAAACCGCTTCGGGTTATCCACATTCCAGAGA
>NZ_CAKMAB010000079.1:0-4406 GCF_924513355.1 Paenibacillus pseudetheri | reverse complement strand
GGGATCCGACTCCCACGGGCAGAAACGTTCGATCCCCGGCTACCGCTATCTTACGACCACACAAAAATGAGGTCCACCAGAAAGATCTGGTGACCTCATAATACGAAAGGGCAGGATAGTTGAATGATTTCGCGAATAACTTAAGTCATGACGAATTTACGAAGTTGGCAAAAAGACGTCAGCCGAAAGAAGTTCTTAGTTTAGGAGGAGTCTATATGATATTAGAAAAAGTTATAAATAGAATTGTAATACAAAGTGAATATAAGGATTTTGTTGATAAGTATATAGATAATATACTTACCGAATTTAAAGGTAAGATTCATAGCATTTATATGTGTGGCTCGATTCCAAAAGGAACTGCTAAACCTTTTAAGTCAGATGCAGACTTTACTATTGTATGTGTAAATCCCAAAGATATTGATTACGAAAGATTGTCAAATATTAAAGACAGGCTTTTGGAAGAATATCCAGTAGTAACTAAGATTGATACGATAATTTGCTCGATTGACGATGTATTAAGTAAACCAAATGAGTGGGGTTTTTGGGTAAAGATAATTTGTGTTTGCATATATGGTCATGACGTTGGTGAAAAAGTACCACCGATAATTATTTCTCCAAAGTTCATTTTAGACTTAAATACAGAGACCAAGGAGGAAGTAGATCATATACATAGTTTACTTTCTAATGCTAGTGATAACACAATGAAAACTAGATATATTAAAGGTTACTCTAAGAGATTAATTCGTGCATTATACTCTTTGGTTTTAGAAGATACAGGTGTATGGCAAGATGACATTATTAAGATGAAGAATGCCATATTAAACTATTGTGAGATTGACTCCGCTTTAGTTGATTATCTGTATGCTTGTTACTTGGATAGTAATGTACTTGTTGAAGAGTTTCTGGGAATTGCAGATGAAGTATATAGTTATTTTGAGAACGCCTTAAATGCAATGGCTGCTTCCAGAACTTCCTTCGGCTAACACCATATTGACGCTCCGGGTCACTCTGAGAAGCGAGTGACCACATCCAGCCCCCTAAGCCCGTCGGGACGTCACTGCGTTAGGTGTTCGGCAAGCCTCACAACTATAAGCAGCTACTCTAATTAAAATATAAGACTATTGAGCTAACGGGACACTATAGTTGAGGAGCTTGCCATGCTACAGCTCCTTTTTCGTTTGTTGAAGTAACTGGCAGTTTTAGCGTAATGGTAAGATGATGATAAAAGAATATTCGATGGGGTACTGAAATGAGAATGTATGCTCTTCTTACAGAACCAATTGGAAAGATAAGAAAGGTAATGATTTATGAATCTAAGAATGGTGTTTATGTATTTTTATTTGATACCCATGAAAATATAGGTTGCTATGCGGATCATTGGTATGTAGTAATAGAAGATGCAATGGACTATTGCATTGAGGAGCTCAACATAGACGAGGGTCAGTGGGTTATTATAAACGACCCAAAAGATGGAGAGCAACACGATATTATTTACTAAACCTCAGCTCCAAATCATTCAACGAACGGGAAACGATAGCACAAAGATGCAGGGCTGCCGGCATGAACGGCAGCCTGTCCGGCTAACGTGCAGATGGCATTGGCTCTTGAACGAAAAACCGGGATAATTAAAACTAAAAGCAGGAAGGAAGAGGCAGAAATGAACCCTCTGGATTACATTGAATATTTGGGACACAGCAGCGTTTACCCTCCTTTGGTCGATCAGCTTTCGCGGGACAAGATAACTTGGCGGCCGACTGTGCGGAGGAATCTTGATACGACCTATTTTGTGAGTGGAGAGGGTGTAGTTCTCCATTTCGATATTGGCGCTGAAAACAACGGTATCACCAAGAAAAGCGAGGGTGATTATATATTTGACGAATTAACAATGACGATCATGGAAGAAAATAAGAAACATGGAAAATATAACGGTCCGCTTCCCTATGGATTGTTACAAAGTGATTTAAGAGCCCAGATCGAAGCTAAGCTAGGTACACCCACGAGGAGAGCAGAGGAATTGGATAACTACTATTTGGATGGCCTCGTGTGGACAGCAGCCTTTGAAGGCGAAACGTTTCAATTCCTGAAGTTGGCTGTTCCAACAAATGGCAAACGAAAATATGGTCTCTGCCCATGATGCATTGCCGCAACACTCGAAGGCGTAGGAACAATTGAAGTATGTGAAGATAAGTTTTATAGAAATATTCCCCAGTAAACTTGGTCATGAAATTCGTACAAAACTTAGGAGTATTTCATTAAGCTAACGAACGGGGAACTATAGTTGAACAAACAAGGAGCAGTATGCTACGGCAGCTACTCCTTTCCTTTATTAAGTGGAGTCGCCACAATACATAAGAGGAAAAGGCCAAATGCTAACGAATGTTTCTATGAGATTGGATATTTGCGAATTTCGTGTAATACGTTAGACGTAATTACCTAACCCTTGTAGATGCATGAGAAGAGGCGCAACATCAAATAACATCGCATTCACACTGCGGTCCAGCAAGTTGTCCTTGGATCCGCCCGATGGATTTCGAAGAAGAATGCGCCGGTGGGCACATCCCACCGGCTAAGTGGCGTTGGTGCCACTGGTACTAGTGACCTTAAGCCGCTGTGATGTCGTGAATGCAACAACGTTATAGAAACTCTTGCAATATATGATTCGAGAGGAAGTTTAGTATGACAAAAATGATAATTGAAGAAACTTTACATTCTGCTTGTTACAACCAAAATAAAGATTTGGTTCAAAAACTATTGATTAATGTTAAGCCTAATATACTCAATAAAAAACTTACTGACTATTCAAATCCAATCCAAGGGACTCCGTTACAAATTTGCTGCAAAAACGGAAATCTGGATATTGTGAAACTTTTAATTGAAGCAGGGGCAGACAAGGAAATTAAAGATGTCGGAAGACAAACGCCTTTATCAATTGCTATTACTAACAACCACTACGATATAACCAAATATTTAATTGAAGAAGGAGCAGACATTCATTCTAAAGGCCATAACAATCTTCAACCAATTCATTTTGCATGTGCTCTCGGAAGTAGGAAGATAATTGAATTACTATTATCCAGGGGCGTAGATATAAATCAAGTTGACGGTCTAAAAAGCTCTCTACTTGATTTTACAACGAATCTTGATGGAGGGAATTTAGAAGCGACTAAAACACTAGTAGAAAATGGAATCGATAAAAAGTATTTTTCAACAGCGTTTAAGTGGGCTTGTTGGAGAAATAATCTCAAAATAGCTGAATACTTATTAGCAAATGGGGCGGATTACAAAAGTGAGACAACCCCTAAATCAGAGTTGTTGTTTTGGATTTGCAGTTTAGGATATAAGGAGATAGTTCAACTATTATTAGAACAAGGTGTTGACTTTAAAACACTCGTAAAATTTAAAGGAAAAGTATCATCTTATAATGGAAGCCCTTTGGACAGAGCTATTGAAACAAACCAAATCGAAATCGTAAATTTGATTAATTCTAACTAGAAATAGGAGTTTATATAGTGTTCATGGGATCATGGGATCTTTGTATTGAACTAACGGGCAGATTAGTTCAATAAATAATGGTAGAATTATGTAAATATAAGAGTAGCTATTTGTTGCTAATCAATGAGAGAGGATTGATGATGATGTTTGAAATATTCATTAAAGAGATCACAAAAGAAAACTGGGAGGAAGCATTTAAACTTTCAGTTAATGAAGATCAAAAAACATTTGTTCCAACTGTTGCAGAATCACTAGCAGTTGCATATATAAAACCTTGGGACGAGGCATTAGACCCGTATGTTTTATATAATAATAACAAGATAATTGGATCGTTTTATATTTCTTATACACCAAATAGTGAGGATAATTATTGGATTGGGGGATTTCAAATTGATAAGGAATACCAAGGGAAAGGCTATGGTAAACGTTCTCTAAATAAAATTATTGATTTTATACAAATCAAACATGCTAAATGCAAAATCATATCTTTAACAGTGGAAAAAGAAAACGAACAAGCTATTCGCTTATACGAAAGTGCAGGATTTAAAAGTCAAAATAGGATGAATAATGATAACCAACCTATATATAAGTTAACATTAGATAATAAATGAGGGTTGTAAGTTCGTTAAGCTCCCATGGAAGAACGCAATTACTTCCATAATCTGTGGTGTCGCGTGAGCAACATGGATGGCTAACGGGACACGATAGTTGAATAACAAACCTTTGTTGAGCAGGCTGCTTAAGCCTGCTTGTTTTATTGAACTATACCAGCTAATAGGCTGTCAATATTTAATAATAAATGAACGGAATGAAGGATGTTATACTGGAAAAAGGGTACAACAAATAACCGTCCCACAATATTTGGGAAGGGTTTCCTCAATGTCTAAGGCTTGCTAATTCAGTCCAAGCGGAAA
>NZ_CAKMAB010000078.1:0-5294 GCF_924513355.1 Paenibacillus pseudetheri | reverse complement strand
TAATTCTTGTCACCAGGCCTTTTAAATTTTTTATCAATAAATCCCGGGCATCTTATTGCCTTTTTTCCTCCTTCTCTCCATACTCTGGTTCGTGTGCATCCTTACATTTACGTAAAAAAAGTATAACCGTAAGATGACACAGAGAGAGTGTGGCTCGAGACTAAGTATCGCTGTTCAGGGATGGCACTTCAAAAGGTAAATTGTAGTGGTAAAACAATTCATTCCCCGATCCGTCTGGAAGGGGTTGTACTAGATGAAATATATGCTTATCTGGATCAACTAGAAACGGTGGACTTGAAAGAGCAAATTGAACAGATAAAAAGTAGAAACTCTGGGGACGAGGAAAAAGCTTTACGAAAGCATCAAAAGCTGACGGATAAAGCCAAAATGGAGCTTTCAAGTCTCAAGATGAGGTATTAAAAGTCATCATGGGGAAAAGTCCTCTAGATAGAGAGATGGTAAACGAGATGGTTAAGAAGAAAGAGAGTGAGGTATCGTTTTTACTAGCAAAGCTAGAGAAGTCAGAACAGGACCTCAATTCTAAAAGGTAGAGCAGGTTGAAATGCAAGCTCTCCAGACCTATATTCCTGTTTGGCGTGAGGTGTTTAAGAAAGCATCTACTGCTAAGAAGAAAATGATGCTTAGTACGATCATCGAGTGCGTGAGGGTCTACCGAGATTCAGTAGAACTGACGTTGAAATTGAAAATTAGCTCGTTTTTAGCGACTGCTTGTACAAGTAGCTTAAAAGTTGATGATTTGAATGTTGGGGATAATGTTTTAGGTAAGGCACTGTCGCATCATTCTAATATAAAACATTAATAGTACTAGAAGCATTAACTAAATACTACAGTTAACTAAATCTCAATGAAATAGAGTAGGTCCTCAGTATTGTATGGGGGCTTTTTATCATACCAAATATAGCCAAACTTATGATATAGTAGAGAAAATTGATCCGGAAATTAGCAAATGTAGAAAAATGATCAAATGAAATGTCGAATGTTCTAGGTAGATAGTCCTTTTTCTACTTTGATGAAGCTATTACAGCATGAGGTGGGTATTATATGGCCAAAACGTATTATGCAGAAGGCAGGCAGTTGGCTTATGTAGTGAGAGGACTGTTTATTCTTGGAGGCTTAGGGATTTACTTTAGTATTCCGGGGTTGCACTGGGGAGTTTTCTTTGGTATTTTAATTGGCTCTATTATTCTTGGTGAGATTTTCGGCGGTATGTGGACCCGTAAGCGTCGAAGGGACAAGAAGTCAAGGAAGACCGCCCGTACTTCTGGTGTAAGAAAGAGCAGCTCAAACAAGGCAAAGGTTAGCGCACACAGCTCTTCGGCTAAGATACCCCTGAAGAAGTTAACAGACGCGCAGATTATTAAAGCAGACGTAAGGACATTATCCGGTACGGATTTTGAGAGGTTAATGGAGTTGTATTACATAGATCAAGGCTATAACGTACAACGAGTCGGCGGTTCTGGCGATCATGAAGTGGATTTGATCCTAAAAGGCAAAGAGGGGTATAAAATCGCCGTTCAGTGCAAGCGCTGGAAGCAGGATGTAGGGAATGATATTGTACTGCGTTTGAAGGCTGGCAAGCAGGTGCATGGCTGTTATGATGCATGGATTGTGACGACGAGTAATTTCACGAAGGCGGCGAAAGAGGCTGCTGATAGGTTGAATATTAAGTTGATTAATGGATTATCGTTGGATGATAGGTTGAAGAGATTGAGAAAATAGATTTCAAATTGAAGAGGATGGTGTTTATGTATAGCATTAACTCAGATGGGTATAAGATCATATTTTATATAGAGAACATATTAAGAGATTACATAGCCAAAAACTTCAATGAGTCATTATTACCTAGAGATCTACGGATAGATGCGGAGAAGAATGCAGTTATAAATAGTGCTGTCTTGCCCCTAGATTATCGTAATTTACTAGATTATCTCCATCTTGGACAACTATACGATTTAATTAAATCTAAGACCTTTATAAGTGTTAAAAGTAACTATTCAAGGAATATTAATATCTCAGACTTAATAAAACGTAGAAATAACATTATGCATTCGCGTGTTATTTCTTCTGAAGAATTAGAAATCATTAAAGAGACTGGAACTAAATATATAGATTCTTTATCTGATAATGAGTTTAAAATGCAATGGGATAAGTTTCTGGCGGAAGAAATATCAAATTATTCAATTCCTTTATTATTTGTAGAATACCCTTTAGGTAAAAATTTCGAGACTCTTGTGGGTCGAGGAGATGAATTGAAAAATTTAAAAAATGCTATTAAAATTCCTACTCCAGTATCTATCATACGACATGGAGGCGTTGGAAAGACTGCATTGGCGTTACAATTAGCAGAAGATTTACTATACTCTCCCAAAAGGCCGTTCGATCGAATTTATTTTATGAGTTTTAAAAATACTGCATATGTTAATGGCCAGATTAAAAAACTTGAAAAAGTAATTAGTAATCATAACGAGTTGATTTATCGCCTCGCATCCTTTATGGAGATTGATTCACCAATGGATTATCTTTTTGATGATTTGGAAAAAATCGTTTGGGAAAATATATTTTCTACCAAATCATTATTGATATTAGATAATTTGGAAACAGAAGTAGTTAGAAGTAATTTAGCTGAATTCACTCAAATTGCTGATAGGTTTATGCAAAATTATGCTCATCCATCTCGGTTGGTAATCACTAGTCGATACGGATTAGGTGACAGGGAACAAAAATTTCCATTATATGAATTCGACGTTGAACGAACAAAACAATTAATCAAAATAAATTTACAAGATAAAGATGAAAAGTTAAAAAGTGTGACACCTGTTGACTGGGATTGGGTACAAGAATATTCTCAGGGTAATCCGGGACTTATTTTGGCATTTTGCAATACATTTAAGAATACTCAAAAAAAAATGTTGGATTTAAGAGTGGAATATACTTCGAAATACTCCGGGGAAGCAAGGGAACTTCACGACAGCCAAGACACTTTTTTAGAATTTTGCTTTGACAATACTATAGATAGTTTATCTAAAGAATCACAAATATTTCTTTCTGCTCTTTGTTACTTATGTGAGGAAGCTAGTATTAATGAAATTAGTGAAGAGTTAATTACCTTTCTCATTGACGAAATGGAATTTGGTAAACTTGGTTTTCATAACTTGAAGGCAGTTAACTATGTGAATGTTGGCTTTTTACAACCTATAATTAGTAGTGATAGATATTATGTTAATGAACTTTTTATTGAGTATTTAAACGGCAACTTTGCTGAGAGTAACCTATTTACAGTTTTTGACTTAAAAAAATCTAAGTGGTTTCCTCTTTTGAAAAAAATTGTGTCAAGCATCTTAGATATTCAATTTGATGAAGAATTATCTTTAGGGCAAATGTTATCAAAACTTTATAAAGCTAAGTATCAAGAAACAAATGATAATTCTTTTCTGTTGAAATCTTTTCTTTGCGACCCTAGCTTGTTCAATTTGCTCCATTATTATGAACAAGCCGAATCAAAGGATGTTATTAATAACCTTAATCTTCTAGATAAGCTTAGAGCTGTATTATCACAGAATAAAGATAAAAGTATTCAAGAAAAAATTTGTCTGAGAATTATTGATTGCTTGGTCCACATTAATCAATTAATCAAAAGTAAGAAAATTAGAGATTTCAGACAATGCGATTTATTAGAATATTTTGAACAACTTGAAAAAAAAATATGGATTTTAAGAAATAACAACTTATCAGTTAAAGTAAGAAGGAAAATATGTGACTTTCTAATTAATATAAATGATTTAGATAAAGCTGAACAATATTTGCAGACACATGAAAAAAGCATACAAAAGACTGCGTTTGATTTGTATACTAAAAAAATTGGAATATCCGCAAATAGTGACAAAAATAATTGTGAAATTTATATTACAAAATGTCAAAGTATTTTAGGAAGTTATTATGCTTCAGAACTATCTGTTATAGCTAAAGTGAGATTTTTTATTTGTAGTGCTAGATACTATGTTAAAATAAACCCAAAGTTAGCTCTTAAGAATGCATGCTTATTAGATGAGTACGAAATAGTGAATAGTACGTTATATAGCTTCTACCTTGAGTCGCTTCTAATAAGAGCGGAATGTATACTACAAATTAATCGACGTCCAGACGAAGTAATAGAATTAATAAAAAGTTATAAAAAAGCAATTGAGAATCAAATGTATCAGCAACTTTTTCCGAAGAAAAGAAATTCTTTTGAGGCTACATTAATTAGAATTGAACGACAATGTAAAGGTAAGTCATCATAAAATAATTTTGCCACTGGGCAGTGCCCCTGACCATCACGCCAGAGCGCATCGCTGGCAGCGATGAGGTCAGGGGTTCGATCCCCCTTGGCTCCACCAAACTTCATATGGACTCTTAGCTCAGTTGGTAGAGCAGTAGACTCTTAATCTATTTGTCCAGGGTTCGAGCCCCTGAGAGTCCATCCTAAAAGAAACGGCAGAAATGCCGTTTTTTTGTTGTTGTGCGCCCAGCATGGGCGCTATCTATAGGGTTGAAGTCCCGAATGGCGAAGGCAGTAGTAGCCATTAGCTTAAGGCAAGGGTGTTCATCGCGAGGTGGAATCTGAAGGAAGCCAGCGGCAAATCTCCGGTCTGAGGAACACGAACTTCATATAAGGCTAACGTACGTTGGGTGAGGTTGCAATACAAACCAAAGTCCATACTGCCAAAGGCGTACGGGAGTAAATGAAGCAGATAGATGGAGAGGAAGATAGCGTTCTTACCTGGGGAGATCTGTGCGGTAGGCGAAGTCACTTCGTAAACCTGCTTGTGAGAGTAGGTTGAACGCACAGAAGTCAGCAGACGCCATTGTACGCAAGCTGTTGCAACAGCTGCGGAAGGGCTGAACATGAATTAGGTATTTGTACATCCAAGCGTTCAAGATGAGTGATGAAAGCAGAAAAAAAATCCGAAAGGACCTGACTGAAGAAGGAAGCGGTGAATCCCGTGGGGGCTATAGCAGGGCAGAATTCATCTTTGGCACAAGAGGAAGGTACAAATCACGTAAGGAGAGGTTAAAAAAAATGTTGGAGCAACTGCTGTCACGGGAGAATCTTCTGCAAGCCTTAAAGCGAGTTGAAGCGAATAAAGGAAGTCATGGCGTAGATGGGATGTCTGTAAAATCCTTACGAGAACACATCGTACAAAACTGGCAGACCTTGCGGCAAGCAATAGAAGAAGGAACCTATGAACCGAGCCCCGTGCGCCGAGTCGAAATCCCGAAACCCGGTGGCGGAG
>NZ_CAKMAB010000077.1:0-6005 GCF_924513355.1 Paenibacillus pseudetheri | reverse complement strand
ACCTAACGAATACCGACGTGCTGCATAACGAAGATACCTCAGCTCTGGTAATACAAGCTGAGGTATCTAAACTAACTATTTTTTTGTTTTTTAGACTGTCCACTTGACAGGGAGCACTTCATAGGATCGACACGTGCTTTTTACTACAGAATTAAAGCTGACATGTCCAAACTAAAATCTAGCCACAAAAAATTCACGTTCTGCTGGGACGTTAAAACTCTTCAAAACTACTCCATTCTCGTCTCTTATTGTCAGCAGGTAAGGTACTGAAGTTAATGTGCTAATCGTAGGAAATCTGGCTACACCGAAATCATCGAAATCAGCGTTCACAGTTGTGGTACCATTTTTTAATGTAGCGGTCCAGCCCGAAGAATCTTTAGGTGTGCTATTCGTGCCTAAACTTGTAGCGAGAACCACAAATCTGTCCAATGTCTGTCTGATTCTCCGTTTCTTCCGGTTTGCAGCTGCTTTCACTCTTTTTGCCGCGAGAGCTCTAGCCGCCATTACGGCTTGCTTATTGACTGGCTTCTTAATCATTGCCATTTACTTCACCACTTTCTTTTTAAGATACGATAGTAAATGCAAGATTTGGAATCCTTGACCTCACTTTTACCTACTATTCTAGAAATGTACTTTATTCCTAGATTCATAGATTCGTACCCACTGGATCAGTGGTGCATATAATGCACTTGTGAGGTGATCCATTAATAAATGAGCCGACAATTGTGGCTAGAGCAATATAGTTCAAGAATCCATACGGTGCTAAGAAAAAGAATTCAACACTCCCAAGTCCGTCGCGGTACATCCGCTAAAATTCCTATCATTATCAAGTTCAAACAAAAAATGACCCCAGCACAGCTGAAATCATTACAAAAACATCTAGAATCACACGAATTTCCTATCAAACATCATCTCCCCATACTAAATTCTGTATCATCACGAGTTTCGATGAAATGTCTGAAACAGATGTGCAGTTGGCATGGAATCGATAAAATCTATGTAGACGGAATTAAAAAAACATCACTTTATATAGCGACACCATCCATCGGTTCTACATCCGTCCAAAAGAAACAGGGACTTACCGGAAAAGGAATCAACATTGCCATTCTTGACACAGGAGTGTATAGGCATCCTGATCTGATTCAGCCCTGTAACCGTATCGTAGCTTTTAAAGATTTTATCAATCATAGAAAACTTCCCTACGACGATAACGGCCATGGAACACATATCGCAGGCGATGCGGCAGGCAACGGATGGATGAGCAAAGGAAAATACAAAAGCCCTGCTCCAGAGGCAGGGATCGTCGGTGTTAAAGTACTCGATAAAAATGGCGACGGATATGACTCCACGATTATTAAAGGAATTGAATGGTGTATTGCAAATCGGAAGCGATTAAAGCTACGTATCCTTTCGATGTCATTAGGAGGTACGGTAAATTCACCTTGTGCTGACGACCCACTGTGCCAAGCCGTAGAAAAAGCAATAAAGGCTGGACTCACTGTTGTGATAGCAGCTGGAAATAGCGGCCCTGGACGCAGGACGATAGAATCTCCTGGTATTAGTCCTTCTGCAATTACCGTAGGTGCAGTGGATGATCGTCGCACGCTCACACAAAAGGACGACCGGATTACCTCGTATTCAAGCCGCGGACCTGCACCGGGATGGCGGAAGAAACCAGATCTCGTAGCTCCTGGTGAGACCATTATTTCTCTTCGTGCGCCTCACTCCAAGTTAGATCGCGAGCTTCCTTACTTGCGGATTGCTAAAAATTACTTTGTGCTGTCCGGTACCAGTGTCTCAACACCTATAGTCTCTGGTGTTATTGCGCAATTGCTGCAGAGAAATCCCTCACTAACTCCTAAGCAAGTGAAATCCATACTGAAAAAGAACACATTCTCTCTGAAACTCCACCCTAACACAGCCGGCTCTGGTGAGATCAATGCGAGATTTTTATTGTGATTTTGCTTCCTTCTTTAAAGCTGTGATAACAGAAACTGATAACACTTCAGTGAATTTACCCGTAGGCTCAATTTCTAATAAAGAAGATTTCAAATCCGCTTCGAATCGTTCTAAGTGATCTCCAAATAAGCGCTTTGAAGCATAGGATGTGGAATACAAATTGCCAAGAATCGAATCCACCGTCCATGTCACTGAATAACTCGGTAAAATCAATCTTTCCACATCCTTAAAACTAGATCGCGCAACAATATCCTAATGCCTTTCTTTAGGATGAGTATAGATGCTGTCTCCTGCTATTCTTTCGTTACCTAACCAGCGTTTCACTACTTCGTTTACCTTAAGCTGCCAAGATAATGGCTCTTGCCCTACATTAAAAGTATCAATAATTGCTAGACCGCCATTATTGTCCGAACTTTGGTATAGGATTTCAAGAATAGACGATCTATCCATCCAGTGAAACGCTTTGGCTAGGATGGTAAGACGGAAGGAACCCCAGTCGCTCTGCAACTCTTCTGCTCTACCAAGCATCCAACTAACGTTATCAACCCTATGGATTTTTGATAGACGATTAGCTTCTTCCAACATTCCACTTTCCGTATCTACACCTATCATTTCTTCAAACCAATCACTAAATCTTAGTCCCAGCTGACCCGTACCACACCCTAAATCAAGTAGACGGCCTTCTCCGTTAAGCGAAAACTTCTGAATTAAGAACCGAATAAGGGATGAAGGATACTGCGGTCGATATTTTGAATAGTACACTGCCGTACCTTTAAATAAATCCGGACCATATTCATTCATAGTTTCATCCTTCTCTTGTTTTCTAATAGGACAAAATCATAGCAGACATCCAACTAAAATAAAAGGCAGTTCGGTGTGAATCCGAACTGCCTTTTTATTTATGCTGATACGCCAATTCGCTGGATTTGGGCTCAAAGGATCAAAAAATCCGCATAGAAATGATTGACAAATAGGTCTGTTGCATATATGGTTAATTACATAACTAACTAACCAATGAACATGGCGGTGAATACATGGGAAGCTTAATGGATGATACTCGACCGATATTTATGCAGATCGCCGAACGCATAGAAAATGACATCATCGAAGAAACACTCTTGGAGGAATCACAGGTTCCTTCAACAAATCAATTTGCTGTTTTTTACCAGATCAATCCGGCGACGGCTGCGAAAGGTGTGAATTTGCTTGTCGACCAAGGAATTTTATACAAAAAGCGAGGTATCGGCATGTTTGTAGCTTCTGGAGCGCGCACAGTATTGATGGAGAAGAGAAAAGAGCAATTTTATGAGCAATATGTTGTAACTATGATCCGTGAAGCAGAGAAATTAGGAATTACGTTGGATCAATTAACGAAGATGATTCAGAGGGGAGATAATCGGTCATGAATGAAGTCGTTGAGATCAAGGGACTGACCAAGTCGTATGGAAAGGTAACCGTCATCCAAGACATTAGTTTTTCTTTAGAAAAGAACAAAATCTATGGTCTGCTTGGCAGAAATGGTGCGGGCAAAACAACAATCATGCACATGATTACAGCACAGTTATTTGCTACAAGTGGTGATTTGAAGGTGTTCGGGGAACATCCCTACGAGAATAACCGCGTACTCAATCAGATTTGCTTCATTAAGGAAAGCCAAAAGTATCCGGATACGTACCGTATCATCGATGTTCTAGAGGTATCCGAGTTATTCTTCCCTAACTTTGATCGGGACTACGCCCACTCCTTAATCAAGGACTTTAATCTCCCCTTAAAAAGAAGAATAAAGAAGCTGTCTAGAGGTATGCTCTCAGCGGTGGGCATTGTAGTAGGCCTGGCTAGCCGCGCTCCGCTGACTATTTTTGACGAACCTTATTTAGGTCTCGATGCTGTGGCAAGAAGCCTGTTTTACGATCGACTAATTGAGGATTATTCAGAATATCCGCGAACAGTTGTCTTGTCTACACATTTAATTGACGAGGTAAGCCAGCTATTAGAGCATGTCATTGTTATCGACAACGGTAAGCTGATTATCAATGAGGATGCTGAAGCTCTTCGCGGGCGGGCTGCTAAAGTTATCGGTGCGGCTGCGAAGGTCGAAGATTTAATCACCGGTAAAGAGATCATCTCTCGTGAATCCTTTGGCGGATTACTTTCTGCCACTGTTATTGGCTTAAACTCTACAGATCTATCACGTGCTGAGATGCTTGGTCTGGAGATCTCCCCGATATCTTTACAACAGTTAATTGTTCATCTTACAAACAGAAAATCCCAAGGGAAGGGAGTTGCAGTGCAATGAATCATATGACAGGGATATTGAAAATGCACTACAAGGATAAATGGTTTTGGTTGTTTATGCCTTGGATTATATTATTGTCCAGCTTTTTGGTTAATCTTGTCATAGCTATTTTCATGCAAGAACCAATGTATACCGGTGGCCTAGTCTCAATCTTTATTTATATGTTTGTCATAGGTATTATCATTTTGGTACAGACTTTCCCCTTTTCCTTGGGCTTAAGCCTACGGAGGACAGATTATTTCTTCGGAACATCCTTGATGGCCGTTGTAACAAGTGCCGGCTTCTCACTTCTTCTGTTCCTGCTATCTATTGTAGAAACCCAATTAACACCTGGATGGGGTGTGCAGCTACATTATTTTCACCTACCATACTTGAATGATGGTACTGTCCTAGAGCAGCTGTGGATCTATTTCATGATCATGTTGCATATGTTTTATTGGGGATTTGTTATATCCAGCATCTTCCGTAGATTTGGTAGAAGTGGCCTGTTCATTTTCGCGGCAGTCATGTTTATTCTGTACAGTGTCGCAGGATTGTTAATGACATATTATCAGTGGTGGGTAGATCTATTTAATTGGTTGGCCAGCCATACCGCATTTGAACTTGCCTTATGGAGTATGCCCTTGACGGTCTTGTATGCACTCTTATCGTTCTGGATGCTTCGGAAGTCTACAGTATAAGACTCTGCCTGGAATATTGTTAATATTATAGGGGGTACTGTATGGATTATGTGAGGGATTACGCCATGTATGCTTCTATATTCGGTATGTTTAGTTTTAGTTGGTTTAGTTGGGCACAAGAAAACCCCAGATCCAGCTGGCGAAAATATATTGGCATAGCTTCTGGTGTATCCCTTCTCGTCTGCTTGATTGGTGTCTATTTAAGCGTGACGAACTGGGATGCTCCCTCCGTATTAAATGACAAGACCTCTTTTGATAATTATCTAATTTCTGTCTATATTGAATTGTTTTTGGCTGGTGCTGGAGCTTCTATATTGATGAAATGTAAGTATAATGATTACGTTGCTCCTTGGATTGCCTTTATAGTAGGGATTCATTTTATTGGTTTAAAAAGTGTGTTTAACGATTTCAGTTTATACCTTTTAGCAGCATTTCTTGTTGCAACCTCTATCGTATCACTATTCATATCTAAAAAACTTAAGGTTGCAAACAGTGCAATTACAGGCATTGGTGCTGGGACAGTTTCGTTCGCCTTCGCTCTATTAGGGTTAATTCGATATTTATTAAGCTAAGTCATAGCAGGATCATCAGAACTTTCATGAGCCATCGGCTCACATCTCCGAATGAAAATGATATACCTTTATTCACCCATACCTTTCACTAAACTAGAGAAAGCCTGTAAATGATCAGCTTTTTGCACATGATATCTTCCTCATTAAGTTCAAAAACTGAGAATGTACAGGTATATCCTCACGGATGGCTCGATGATTTCTTCTGAAGTAAGGATTACTGCAGATTTGCAGGAATTAAGGTGTTAGCCACCCTCGTATTATTTATAAATGTAATTTTGTAGGCTGAGGCGACTATGGGAAATTTCCGGGGCAATTCTGGGGCATTAATGCCCCACTTTCTGCTTCTTCTCAGTTTAAATCACTGATATAGGGAATTGTAGACCTAGAATATAAAGTGGACACCTCGTTAAGAGATTAAGATAATGAAGATATCTAAGGAGGTGTTCACATGGGTGAACAGCGGCAGCGGTACAATGAAGAGTTTAGGAGAAAGACTGT
>NZ_CAKMAB010000076.1:0-7204 GCF_924513355.1 Paenibacillus pseudetheri | reverse complement strand
GGCTGAAAAGTCTGCTTTCACGTTATCTGGAACTTTGTTAACCTTTTGGAACCGCCGTATGCGGACCCGCTTGTACGGTGGTGTGAGAGGACGGAGGCTTACCGCCTCCTCCTACTCGATTTTTGTGAATCGGATAATCGGGAATTATCTTGTGTGCCGTTACTATTGATTCCTTCAAAAGATGAAGGATCATTGAATCTTTCCTTAATTATTACTGCGATTTACGGTATTCGCTTGGGCTAATCCCAATTAGTTTGCGGAACACCTCTCAGAAATGTGCTGTATCTTGGTAGCCAACACTTTTTGAGATACTGGCCATTTTATTGTCTGTTTCGATTAACAAATGGCAGGCGAGCTCTATCCCTTTATGCTGCAGGTACTCTGGAAAATTCATTCCTGACTGTTGCCGAAACAATCGTATGAAATGCCGACTGCTCATGCGAGTTTCCGTAGCCAACTGCACTAGAGTTAACGGCTCCGCAATATGGAATTGATATAATCTATCATATTCGACAATTCTACTTGACCCATTCTACCAGGCTGTATACACCCAGTATAAATTCTCGAACGTTATATTGGCTTAACATGGACTTCGTAATATCCGTATAAGCGTTGATCGTGTCTCTCGCTAGCCAAACTGCGTTCGAATCCGCGGAGCTTTGGGATGTAGGCAGACCTTTTTGCATTAGAGCATCTTGTACTTTTTGGGTTTGACTTGACATAATTAGCTGGTTGAGTTGCTGGTAAAAGATTGTGAGGATTGAGTGAAATGTAATGTAACCCTTGTGATATTTTTAGCTACAAATACATCACCTTTTCTACCAAAAAAACCGATATATATATTGTAGGGTCCTACTGCTTTACAAAAAAGGAGGGGGATATGTATATGAAAACTCAAAAACGTTTTAAAAGAGCAAAATGGTTAGGAAGTCTATTAGTTTGTTTAAGCGTCTTTACTTTTTCCAGTATTTCATTCGCTGAAGCATACGTGCCAAATGATATTGATACTGGGATCGCAGACCTAAATTATAATCGTCATGAAGTTTTGGCCGTCAATGGTGATCATATTAGTAGTTTTGTTCCCAAAGAAGGTACCCAGTCCAATGGTAAATTTATTGTGGTTGAACGGGATAAAAAATCACTCGCAACCTCACCCGTAGATATTTCCATTATTGATTCGATCACGAATCGCACGTATCCAGGTGCAATACAGCTTGCAAATGAGGATTTTGCGAATAATCAGCCTAATCTGGTTATGGCCGCGAGACAACCATTAGATATTAGCATTGATCTACCTGGGTTGAAGAGTGAAAATAGAATTACGGTTCAAAATCCAAATTTCAGCAGTGTTTCTGGTGCCGTTGATCAGCTCGTGTCGACTTGGGTTGAGAAGTATTCGGACACGCACACCCTGCCTGCAAGATTACAGTATGCAGAATCGATGGTGTACAGCAAAAACCAAATTGCTAGTGCACTTAATGTGAACGCGCAATACCTTAACAATACGCTCGGAATCGATTTTAACGCGGTCGCAAGCGGAGAGAAAAAAGTGATGGTAGCGGCTTATAAGCAAATCTTTTATACCGTAAGTGCGACTCTTCCTAACAATCCATCGGACCTTTTTGACAACAGTGTGACGTTTGCTGAATTAGCCCGTAAAGGGGTAAGTAATGAGGCTCCGCCACTGATGGTATCCAACGTAGCTTATGGCAGAACCATTTACGTGAAATTGGAGACAACCTCGAAGAGTAGTGATGTACAGACGGCATTTAAAGCATTGCTCAATAATCCTAACATACAAACTAGTGGTAGTGGACAGTACAAAGATATTTATGATGAAAGTTCATTTACTGCTGTTGTATTAGGCGGCGATGCACAAACACATAACCAGATCGTCTCGAAAGACTTTAGTGTTATCCAAAATGTAATTAAGGACAATGCACAATTTAGCAGTAAAAATCCAGCTTACCCAATTTCTTATACGAGTGTCTTCTTGAAAGATAATTCCATTGCTGCTGTTCACAACAATACGGAATATATTGAGACCAAAACTACAGAATATACTAAAGGTAAAATAACGCTTGATCACAGCGGCGCATACGTGGCTCAGTTTGACGTATCTTGGGATGAATTTACATTTGATGCAAATGGACAAGAAATCATTACACATAAAACATGGGAAGGAAGTGGTCGAGATAAAACAGCGCATTTCTCGACAGAGATTCCACTTCCTCCTAATGCCAAGAACATCAAAATTTCCGCCAAAGAGTGTACAGGTCTTGCGTGGGAGTGGTGGAGAACCGTGATTGATGAAACGAACGTTCCATTATCCAGCAATATCAAAGTTTCGATTGGTGGTACGACGTTATATCCAACAGGTTCGATTAGTCAATAATGATTTATGAAAGGGGCCGTCTCAAAGCCATGAAAATGGTCGAGGGACAGCCCCTTTCATTTTAGGATTGATCTTCTTTGGTAATCGTTCCCCACCAGAACAGATGGAAATAGCACAGAAGAGAATCAAAGAAGGCGCCGTATACATCGATTCCATATGAGAAACACAAAATTATTGACAGACCCGATTTTTATAATTGGAGGATTGATTCCTTGGTATATGACCGTTCGATTTTTCGGAATGATGGACACCATTTGGGCATTAGTGCTTCCAGGAGCTGTACCCGTATTTAATGTAATTCTGCTGCTTAATACTTTTTAAGAATATTACATATTGATATGTAACTTATTAGGAGGAAAATGTTGGGAAATCAATTATGATTAGACAAGAGTTACAATTCGGAGGACTACATCTATGAAAACTGATTTTGATAGAAAAAGAGAAATTGCGCAGAAAATTGTTGATTTCTGGCATACCATTGAATTCTTAAATCAAGATTTATTTCCCAAGAACACAACGGAAAATGGAAAAGCAGTAGATTTAGTGAAGAAAAAGCTATTGGTTATTAGTAATAAGAAGATAGAGCGTAACATTAAAAAATTTCAATTGTATTACAATTTGCCCTTGGACATAGAGATATCTGAATTAATGACTAGAGACGATAATTTTTTTGTGGATCATCCGGTGTGCAGTGATGTGCTTCATCTATGTATAGGCAAAATCAAAAGGGAACAATTAATTAAAGCTTTATACCGTATTTTAAGCGTTCCCGACGATAGACCGGAAGAAGATACAAATGAAATCTGTTTCATTGGGTTAAAGGTTGATAAGGAAGGCGTGTACATTGAAAATAGTCTTAGGATTTCTCCCTTGGTTTGGGGGATTTATAATATTTATTTAAGTGGCGGTAAGGTAGAAGGGCAATTATCAAGCAAGCGGTATGAATCTGATCTCAGTACATTCAATGAGAATATCTGCAAGTCTGAAGTACTGCAACAGTCCCAGCTGGAAGAATTATATCGCTCGCTATTTGATAAATATATGAGACCTTTATGTGGTTCTGCACCAGATCTGGAATTGGAAGGCAATATAATTTATAGCCGATATGACAATAACAAAACTTGTTTAAAAGAAGAGGAGAAAGCAGAGGATATAAGCGAGCTAGTTAAAGGTTTTTATACTGATGATTTACAATTGGTGAAGGAGTCTCTTCATACCGCCACACCAGACAATGCAATGTTTGTAGATACAATTGATTATATTGTTGGTGCTTATTATGAGCACAATGGGATGGGGCAATTAATTGGAGCTACTAAGCGTGTTGATATAAGAAAAGAAAAACTTCATATAGAAGAATGGCTCTACGCTGATAAAGCACCCTCCGGTAAATGGCCATCTAGATTTAACCCTGTTTTAATGCAACAACTCGCTATTAATATGGGAATTTGCGAGTCGGATGAGTTGAAGAAGATTTTCTCCGTCAATGGCCCTCCAGGCACCGGGAAAACAACACTTTTAAAAGAAATAATTGCCGATAATATCGTCAAACGTGCAGCATTGCTATGTGAATATGAAAAGGCTGACGATGCGTTTGAGAAAAGGTCCTTTGAGCATGGAAAGCCTGAGTATCAGAATGGATATGATAGATATAGCAGAAAATACCATGCCTTGAAGGATAAGCGGATAACGGAATTCAATATGCTGGTAGCTTCTTGCAATAATGCTGCTGTGGAAAATATTACAAAAGAGCTCCCTGACGGTGGGGCACTTCTCTCCGGTCTTGAACCTTCAACGAATGACAGTAAAGATGCTATAAGGGGTCTGGAAGGCGTAACGGCATTATTTGATGTTTCGAAAACGGAGAGTAAAGAAACCTATAGAGTATTTAGAGAAAAGGAAGAGGGGGGAAGAAAGCAACCTATAGATGAAGAAAAAAGTGATGTTTATTTTTCCTGGTTAGCTCATAAGCTGATGTCTACCAGAGAAGAGTTGGAAGAATCTAACGATGTGAATGAGTGGGGACTTATTTCTGCTCCCATGGGTAAATCATCGAACGTTGGAAATTATTGCTACAATGTTTTAAAAGAGATTATAGATAATTTTTACAAGAAAAAGAACTCGATTCAAAATCGTCAAGAAGGATATGAACATATCAGACAAAAGTTTAAAGATCAGTTAACAAAAGTAGAGGGAATAAAAAAGGATCTTGCTGTTATTAGTCGATTATCGGAATCCTTTCGTGAAAGAGAGCGAAAGAACAAACGGTCGATTGAAAATGTGAATACTGAGATTCAAACGCTTAAAGCACAAAAACAAAGATGTCTGCAAAGCATACACACTGATCAAATCGAAGAGGCCAATTCAATTAAAAAGATTGCTGGAATAATGGATCTTGTCGCGGAGAATAGTAATAAAACTCAGCTTGAACAAGGGCATTTACTAGCATTAAAAAAGCATGTTGAGAGAATACAAAATGACATTATCGATAAAGAAGACAATAGGAAGTTTTACGAGATTCTGTTTGGTAGATGGATAAAGACGGAGCGGCTTAGACAAATTCAAAAGCTTAAAGATGAAGTGGAGGAACTGAAACGTCAAGTCAAACAGCAACATATCCATATTGAAACGTTGGAAAAAGGAAAGATAAGAGAGGACAAAGAAAGGGGAGAATATGAAAAGAAAATTATACAAATACGGAATGGTATAAATGATAAGGAAAAAGAAATTAATGAGGTTGAAGTAGCTATAGCTCAAAGACTTAAGCACAAGGAAGCATTGAAGCAACTGATTGTAAAGGACAGAAATGAGCTACAAGAGCAGCTTAGCCTACATGAAAAAAACATGGGTGTTATTAATGAAAGATTTTGGAATTATTTTGATAGTGATCATATTAAACTAAACACCGAAGCACAACTCATGAATCCTTGGATTACAGAAGAATACAATAGAGAAAGAGAAAAGCTATTCTATCTAGCCCTGCAACTTCATAAAGAATTCGTTCTGTCCTCGAAGGCTTGCAAAGATAACATCAGAAATATCATGATGATGTGGAAGTACAGTGAGAATTCTGATAACGAAGTGTGTGTATACAGCCAATCAGATAGAAATCATTCATTTGTTCATCTGCTGAATACGTTGTTCTTATTAACTCCAGTATTGTCGACAACTTTTGCTTCCGTGGGGCGCTTCTTAAAAAACATTAGAGAGCAGGGAAGTATGGGCTTGTTAATTATTGATGAAGCAGGACAGGCTTCACCACAAGTTGCCTTAGGTGCTCTGTGGAGAAGCAAAAGAGCAATCGTAGTAGGAGATCCCAAACAGGTCGAGCCGGTTGTTACTGATGATGCAGATGTAATCAAAAAAGTATTTTCAGATAATTTCGTTCTACCCTACTCAAATAAGACTATTTCTGTACAGGAATTTTCTGATCGAATAAACCGTTTCGGGTCCTACATCAAAGATTCCTTTACTGGCGAGGAAAAATGGGTGGGCTGCCCGCTTGTTGTTCATCGTCGTTGTATCAATCCAATGTTTAGTATCTCCAATAGATTGTCCTACGACGGAATGATGAGGAAAAAGACTACAGAAGCGAAAGAAGAGAATGAGGCGAAATTCGTACAAGAGAAAACCTGTTGGATTGATGTCAGCGGTAAAGAAATTGGGAATAAGAATCATTTTGTACACGAGCAGGGGAAAGTAGCGCTTAAAATGATTATTGAAAGCTTTAGAAAGTATAACGGCTTACCTGATATGTATGTTATATCGCCATTTACGACCGTTATTAATGGAATGAAAAGCATGGTCAAAGAATCCATTGAACTCAAGCAATATAAGGAATATGTTGAGATATGGGCAGATCAGTATTGCGGTACAGTACATAGATTCCAAGGGAAAGAAGCGAAGGAAGTTATATTTTTGTTAGGATGCGACGATAAGGCAGGTGGCGCAGTGAATTGGGTTAAACCCAATATCGTTAATGTAGCAGCAACAAGAGCAAAATATAGGCTATATATCATTGGTGATTATCAAGTTTGGAAGAAATCCGAGATTTTTAGAACGACCAAGAGTATCATTGATCAAGGTTAAATTAGAACTGGTTCACATGGGTTTACAAAAGAGGCTTTCTTGTAAGATGTATTAATAAGAGTATGCCGGGCTTATTTATCTATGATAGCCAAGCTGGAGTGAGGCTACTGGATCATGGAGGTTATTGAGGGGGAACTTAATGTGCTCTTGAAGAAGGCCAGCTAAACTTAAAAAATAAGGCTAGGCTTACATCGCATCATGTCCATAACCTCAAGAGGTTGTGAATAAAGTCCGGCGTAAAGTGGTTATCTATTCCGAATGTTTTTTAGGGTGTGTCTTAGAACTCCGAAAGGAGCAGATTTTGCCGAATTTACGTTCCAATCCAGGAACTTTTTCGCAGGCGTACCGGGGTACGTCAAGAGAAAGTGACGCAGCAGGGGACGAAAAGGCGGTGAAAGATGCCCTTAGTGAGATTTAAGACACGCCCTAGTCGCTTTTGATTAAAGAGGATGAATCTGCCGATCAGATCCAATAACCTCGTGAATATCTCTGGAATGTGGATAACCCGAAGCGGTTTAATAATTCCATGACGTATTTAACACAGCGTTAATACTATATGTGGACAAGTAGGAGGGGGTTGAGGTGAAAGAGGATCTTTTGATTAAGACGGATTGTCAAGCTAAGTGCGACACATGGTCCATGAAAGATTCATGAGCAGATTTCCAGCCTAAGCATTTTCGTGGACGATGGTTAATGAGATGTAAGGCATGAGCTAGTTCCTGA
>NZ_CAKMAB010000075.1:3999-7409 GCF_924513355.1 Paenibacillus pseudetheri | reverse complement strand
CATAAAAAGAAAAATACTCTCGTCTCTTATCCTCGAATTCAACGTAGTACCAGGAATCTTCCTCTCCGTTATTAAATTCATGGTACTCATTGTTATAGACAAAACGCATGTTTTTTTGTTTATAATTCAGGAGATGTGTGTAATTTGTAAATTCATCAATATTTTGTTCTGGATAAGTGATTGCGGCATACACCCCACCTTTCCCGTCATGATAATAACGATAATCACCATTTTTTTCGATTGAAGGAAATTGAAAGGACCAACCTACCCCTAAACTATTCATCTTGAAAAAATGATCATATCTATCTGTGTAAGTATAACTACCAGAAGTACTATATGCTCTTTCAAAAGAATGTCCTTGATTGGAGCTGTACATAATCCCAATATCCAAATCTAGGCCATCTCGGCCGGGTAAATGAATTTGATTCTCTTTCCACGTCAATGAACCGGAAACAGGATCAATCACTTCATCCGTAGTATTACGATCTCCAAATTGAGGTTTGTTGGTTTGATTAAGCTGAGCTCGAACAACGAGTCCGTCAAATATTCCCGCGACCCTCATATCAAAAGCAGTCACCGTTGAAGCCGCGATTTTCAATTTATCTGGAGAAAAAAGGTCCTCTCCATACACAAGCGAGGTTATGCTCGGAAATTGTTGAAAGATCAGATCATCCTGGTAAGTAGAATTTTGAACAGTAGATGGGTTCTTCTTTTGGATAGCTTGATCTTCTAGTTCCCCTTGTATGTCTTCCCAGCTTAGCTTTCCTTCTTGCTTCCACTTTAATAGCTCAAGTACGGTTTGATTCGGTGAATCCTGGATCAGATAATTAATCCAATAGACATCTTCAATGGAAGCTCCGGCCATAAACAGCTTTTCAATTTCAGATTCGATTAAATCTTGTGATACTACTCTTTGATTTGTAGCCGTCCCACCTGAAGAGACCGAATAATTAAGTAATCCTTGCTTCTCAAGCGTTTTAGCTTTAATAGATACAATAGCCTCAGACAATTTCGGATCATAGGTGGCTTCCTCCACAGTAGCCTTCCCATCCGGCAATGGAGGAATCGATTCCTGCCAACCTTCTTCTTTGAATAATTTGCTCGCAGATTTCTCTGGACGAATTGTAGGTGTAGGCTGTGGTACCGATTCTGTTGAAAACTCCAAAAAATCTGACGGTGCAGGTGATGGAGCAGGTAAATCTTGTGCTTTGTTTATGTAAGTTTGATCAGAAGTACTTTTAACGGTTGTACTCGCTTTCGCAGTTCCTTCCAAAATGTTTGGAATGATAAGAGATAAACACATGATAACCATTAATACTTTTCGAACTAACTTTATTTTTTTCAATTTACTTTCCCCCAGGGATTATTTCAATTACCTTACAATTAAACTATATTCTCTATCATCCTATGAAAATATTCCTACTATTTATCTGTTAGATAATAGTTCATTCCCTATTTGAATCGTTTCTTCTTCAATATACCTTCCTATCTCTGAGAAGCATAAATATGAATTTTGTATCTCCTCTTTTAATTCTACTCACTTCTTTACTTCTACTAATATTTCACCAATCATCATTTTGTTCATAGAGGCATCAAAGGAATAAATATGGGTAATATACGTTCCTGTTTCGTTGTTATGTTTAAAGAAAGGAATTCGAATTCGCCAACTTGTAGGACTTAAACGTTCCCCCTTAATCCATGGATCCTCTAAATCGTCTTGACCATTACTTACCGTCCAAGTTCCAAGTTGGAAATCGAACATCTGTAACACTAGAGGGAACTCCTTCTATCGTAATATCGTAAAAACTGCTGCTCATGTATGCAACACTCGGAGCTGGGATTCTTGTATTATTCGTCACATCAAATACCCAAGCTCCACTATATTTCCCATCCGCATAAATATGTGTAATATATCGTCCAGTTTCTGAATGATGGTTTGAGTAAACTACGGTTCCCTTCCACACCCCATTTTGCATTAACTGACGTACCATCTAGCATTTCCATGTTTCCATATTTATCAAAAGCGTAAATATGCGTAATATAACTACCTGTCTCATAATTATGATTACTAAAGGGGATTCGAATCTTCCAGGTCATCTCATTTACTTTTTCGCTGATTATCCATGGATTTACCAGATCATCTTGCCAATTGTAATCTGTCCACGTAGGAAATCGAATTTCTCTAACATTGCTCGCGATTCCTTCCACAAAAATCTCATAATAACTATCCGCCAATGATACTTCTTGAGGTGAGATCACTCTTATGTTATTTTGTACCGTGGCAGTTAATCCGCTGACTGCATTGCCATCTGCGTAGATATGTGTATTGTACTGGCCTGTTCCTTTTCCGTGCTTAGCTAGTACAACTGTTCCTTTCCATAATCCATTAGTAAGCTTCTCACCCGCTATCCATTCCAAGTCATCTTGTCCACCTTGTTCAGTCCATGTCGGAAAAGTCACCTGTTGGATACTATCACCCCCTTTAAATAGATATCATAGGAAAGCGCTGAGCTACTAAATACATGCGATGTTGACGAATAGCCTTTACTCTTCTTTATCAGATTTCCATTCCTATCATATGTATATTGAATGGTCGAGTTATCTGGATAAATTTCATTTTCTAGCCTGCCTTGATTGTATACATATAGGATTTGTGGTTTGGGATTGCTACTTATATCCACCATAATATAGTTGGCATACGTTGTGTCCTGGGCAGAAGCAGTCGGAATACAATCTCCATATCCTAAAAAGACTACTAACGCTCCCAACAACAATGTAATTGTTTTATAAATCTTCATCCTCCATGCTCCTTTAAGACACTTATAGGTTCTTTCGTAGTAAGTTACCATTTAATAGAAATAAATTAAAATCATTCTCCCGTATTGTAGTGGTATTCTAGAGTAGTGTAAGTTTTGTATAGTAAGAACATATTGAACTGAGACACGATTTGTTTCATCTGCTTAGCACTGGACCAAGATAAACTAGTGGTTGTCACTCCACTATCACCAAAATCCTCAATACGAATGTCATAGTTTTACCAGAACATCCGCGAGATAGGTAATCTCCCACTGCGTGCATTTTCCATAATATCCATTAACGTCATATGACTCTGGTACATCCCTGATGGCATACTTGCTGCGCTACTGCCCGGAAAAATATTAGACGCATCAAAAAATAGATTAAGAGTTAAACCTAACTGTTTTTCTGGGCCTCCACGTAGAACTGTCCGTTCACCGCAATGCCTTATTTCCTTTACCTATAATATCCTGCAGGGCCTATATCCCTGATTCAGTTGGCATCCCAGTGCTACTTATTTTTTGAGCTTGTCTTCCTGACGACACCGGAGTTGTTACCACTTCAAACTTGTCTTGGCTTTTTGTGTCGGACCAAGTACTCCATCCGTCAGCTAT
>NZ_CAKMAB010000075.1:0-3899 GCF_924513355.1 Paenibacillus pseudetheri | reverse complement strand
CAGTTGGCATCCCAGTGCTACTTATTTTTTGAGCTTGTCTTCCTGACGACACCGGAGTTGTTACCACTTCAAACTTGTCTTGGCTTTTTGTGTCGGACCAAGTACTCCATCCGTCAGCTATTTTTTGAGCAGTAGAACTATCCATTCCTCCGTTAGTTAGCCGATTCCCATCTGGTTCGTATCTGAAGCTAAGAGAATCAACTATAAATGATCCCGATCCTCCAGTACCAGTAGCCTTTAATCCGGCATGGATTCTTGCTCTTGTCGCACTCGTAGGGATTTTCCCTGTCACCGGCAACGTCATATAACTTTGGTATATCCCTGACGGCATACTTGCTACGCTACTGCCCAGAAAATTATTAGACGCATCAAAAAATTGAATTAAGAGTTGGACCTGACTGTTTTTCTGGGCCTCCACGTAGAACTGCCCGCTCAACACATATGCCTTGTTCTCTTCTACTACAACATCTTGCAGGGCCCATATCCCCGATCCAGTTGGCATCCCAGTGCTACTTATTTTTTGAGCTTGTCTCCCTGACGACACCGGAGTTGTTACCACTTCAAACTTGTCTTGGCTTTTTATGTCGGACCAAGTACTCCATCCGTCAGCTATTATGGAATTATCTTTGATATTTTCAAAGCTCGGATTATTTACTAAATTTACATTCAGCAACTTAGATGTAAGATTTCCATTTTTGTCATAAAAGTAATTAACAACCTGCCTATTAGAAAAATGACTTGTATCTATTTGCCCATTTTGATTGTAATAATTAGTTATGGCTAAATCGGCATATACATAACTACTGCTAATTAAATAACAAACAAACACCAAAACTACTCTTATAGAGCGCCTCATTTATAAATGTCTCCTTATCTTCAATATGACTTTTGGCTAAAACTATCTAAAAGGTAATCACAGAGACAACTTCCAAAAACTTGTGCAGAAGTTGCATTAGACTAACTTCGTATTCTTAATGTCAGCCAGTTTCAACATCCCTTTTACGTGTTACTTTTGACCATTTGGATAAACAGCATCAATGAAACATTGACTCAATTTCCAACATTCAGAATTAGTTTGCCATTGTTTTCTGAGCATACGTTCCATCAGTCCCGCCAACTGTTATGATTTCGTAATTCCCTTAACCCCTGAACTCATATATTCATCCCAGTCATCTATTGCATTCTCAGAACCTAAATAATTGTCAGACCTTTAATTGAATAATAGATAATTAAGCATCTTCCATCACATTTCAACTCTCAAGCACCAAGCACCATTACAAGCTGTCCATTTTTAATAAAAAATATATATGTTTCTGATTTTTCTCCTTCACTTGGTATAACTAATAAAAAGAACACTAGGTAAAAGCAAACTTTTTCAATCAATTCCCTAAAATATTTTTATCCACCTAACCGACCGTAAATTTATGATCTTTGTTCTTTTTATATACAGGCTATCATTCCAGTTCCATTCTTATAATTTTGTATTGCCATTACCACGTGCGAAAAAAAGCGGTTGCTATCTGATGACTGAATAAGCACTCCTTTACGACTATTATTGGATCTTCCGTAGCGAACAACTGCCCCATCTGAATATCGTATATATTCGATTCGCCCTCCGCTGATTTTCGGCCTAAGTGTACCCGTCCATTGAACAGAGAAGGAATCTCCACCGATGAATGAATGCGGTGATCCTAACCCCCAGTTAAAATCTACATTAGAATCCGTTCGTGTAAGTGTTAATCCTTTCTGATATCCATATTGTTGTAATATTCACCTTTTAGACCATTGCTAGCTACGGCTCCTACAAGATTCGGTGAAACTACTGGCTTGAATAAACCCTTAGTTCCTAATATTTCACAACATGTGAAAATTAGTACTAAGATAAAGCATTTTAAAGAAACCTTTTCAGGAAACTCAACATCTCTTTTCTCCTTTCTATTGTTAATTGTCGTGACTAATATACTTCACATTTTTTCTAATAAGCTCTTAGTTGAATCCTAATTTTAGTAGAGGTGTTCTGTGAAATCATCATTAAAGTGGCACTATGTATGTACAATAATTAACACTGATCTCAATCATACGTTAACATTAGAAATTGTTGAAGAGTGGTATTTTGTCGAAAAATTAGAAAAAAAGTCGAAGAATAAAAGATTAAATATTAAAGTTTTATCTTTTTATGATACTGAAATGTATTGCATTGTGAAAATGATACGGGGATGATGTACGAAGTGAAATATATGCTTTCCACCTTTGCTTATGTTACTGGCTCCCAGCTGTTGCGCATAGTTTCCTCCACTTACCGATTGACTTACCATCTGGTGATTAGCGTTAATTCCTGAGGTCTCATCCTAGATTCAACCATCCGCCACTTTTCCGCTTGTTCCTATTCGTTCGTCCGTTAAATATCATGTTATCGGGTACAGCTTTCGTGCCTCAGCTTTCTCGACGCGGTAGCGCATAGCATCTGAGATCCATTTTACTATTACCGGAAATCACGGCGCTCCATCGGGTAGATAGAGCAGAGTATAAATCACAAACGAATCCAGTGGATTATGCAGTGTGAGGGGCTTTAGTGCCGCGTGAGGATGAAAAAGCGAAAGGTGACTGGAACCTGTACACCCCTCAGAAAATCTGCTCAAGTGACAATTTCATGCAGAAGCGCCTCTGCAAAAACTCGTCACAGACATTACGCATTTGCCATTTGGAGGTAAGATGTAGTACTTTTCCAGCATTCTAGACTTGTACAACGGGAGATTGTGGCTTACAGTATAGCAGATAAACAAGATACCTCTTTGGTGTTGCAAAGCAGAAGAAGATCTTACTACATGGCTACCAGAGCAGCGTCTATACGTCTTTGGCGTACCAGAAAGCTGTGAAAGGAAAAGGCATTACCATGAGCATGCCCCGTAAAGGGACGTCCGCTGATAATGCCCTCATTGAATCGTTTCATTCCAAACTAAAATCTGAAACGTTCTACCTTGAATATCTCACATCTAGAACGGCTGCAATCGTTCTCCAGACCGTTCGAGATTACATCAATTACTATAACTCAATTTGAATTCAAGCGAAACTAAATAACCAGCCACCGATTGATTACCTACGTCTAGCAGCTTAACTTGTATATTCTCCAAAGACTTGAGCATCCGTTAGCACATTGTTGAGAATAAAAGTTACATCATCATCTGGACTGTTGACATGTATCTTGATATAGCGAGCAGTAATTCCAGAAAAAAGTAAGGAATGGATTATGCGATTACCCACATTGTTACTCTCTAACTCCCAATGGCTCACTTTTGAATAACTTTTATTATCGGAACTCACATAAATCGAATAGTTCTTTTGGGATATGCGCGTAGAGGCGTCCGTATCCCGTAACTCAATTCGATTCACGGCAGCTGTTCTCCCCATATCAAATCCTGTACTTCGATTCTCATCATCCACCCACGCAATCCCTTGATATCCTAGGTGAGTTAGTCCAGTCTCTGTAGGCTTAATATCTTTAAGGGTATATCCATAAGTAAAAGGAATCTTATTCGGGTATTCTCCATAGACCTGTGCATCCGTTAGCACATTGTTGAGAATAAAAGTTACATCATCATCTGGACTGTTGACATGTATCTTGATATAGCGAGCAGTAATTCCAGAAAAAAGTAAGGAATGGATTATGCGATTACCCACATTGTTACTCTCTAACTCCCAATGGCTCACTTTTGAATAACTTTTATTATCGGAACTCACATAAATCGAATAGTTCTTTTGGGATATGCGCGTAGAGGCATCCGTATCCCGTAACTCAATTCGATTCACGGCAGCTGTTCTCCCCATATCAAATCCTGTACTTCGATTCTCATCATCCACCCACGCAATCCCTTGATATCCTAGGTGAGTTAGTCCAGTCT
>NZ_CAKMAB010000074.1:0-7706 GCF_924513355.1 Paenibacillus pseudetheri | reverse complement strand
ATCATGTTCGGCTATTTAATGTCAAGCTCTTTTTTAACTTCTTTTTCGAGCTCGGCATGTGTATTTCTTGGCCGGACTTAGAATATATCATGTATAGAGATTCATTGCAACACTTTTTTTACAAAGGTTTAAAAACTATAAATCAAGTATTAATGAATAGACTCTGCCTTTATATACTGTTGCCTTGTATACATTCTATAATATAAAAGAAAAACAACTGCAAAAGATATCAGTTGTTTTAGAAGATAGCTTAGACGAATCTAAATTAATTCCGCTTCCTTCGCTCCAGTAATTACGGAAACGATACTGTTTCGAAGTACCTCTGCATTATGCGCCTGGTACGGATCGACATTGAAAACAACAGCATCTGCAATAAACCCTTCTGCAATCTGCCCCAGCTCGTTACCGCTCCCTAGAATGTCTGCAGCGCTCTTAGTAGCAGACTGCCACGCTTCTCTGCGAGTTAAGCCATAATCAATCAACGTATCCAGCTCTTGAAGGTTATAACCATGTAATGAAGGTGTAGCATAATCTGTACCGAATCCAATACGAACGCCTTCTCTTTTTGCATAAATAATGGCTTTAGAATGCGATTCAGCAGCGCGGGCAGCTCTTTCGCAAATGATCGGGTTCAACGCTAGAACACCTTTCTGATCTGCAGCAATGCGATAGATGGATGTAGTAGGTACAAAAGCTACCTCCGAATTAGCAAGTCTTCCTGCCTGATCCTCAGTCAGAAATATCCCGTGCTCTATAGATTCCACTCCGGATTGGATGGACCAATCTATCGTCACTCCTCCCCAGGTGTGAACGAGCACCTTTTTATCGTGGGCATGTGCATTACGAACAATGAATGCGAACTCTTCTTTGGAAAAGATCGGATCTACGACTTTCTCGGTGGGTGCCCCAAGACCGCCTGTGGCCATGATTTTTATCCAGCCCGCTCCTGTAGCAAAGATTTGCGCCATCCGTTGTTCCAAATGCTTAAGTCCACGGGCATCTGCTGCTCCAAGCATATCGCTGCTGGTATGCACTCTTAAAGGCTGCTGATACTGCTGAACAAGATGCTGTACTGTGCTGGGCGCAATTCCGCCTGCGTCCCGCACAGTCGTTACACCTGTCCTAAGAGTAGCCTCAAACGCTTGCGCCTGCATGGCTTCGATCTGCTGGGAGTCGCGCTTCAATTGATCTGCATGGTCAAAGTCTGTCCAAGCTAGATGCGTATGAAGATCAATAATACCAGGACTTATCCATAGCTCTGTGCCTGTAGGAGTTGAATTATTTTGTTGCGGCTCCGCTTCAGTAATAGATGAAAAATAGCCATCCTTGATCACAACATCAAAACGTTTACCTTCGATGCCTGCTATATGAATATCCTTGAATGTATGCAGCTCTGGATGCTTATGGATCATCTTCATTCCCCCCAAGCCAGCCGAACAGCCTGTAATGCCTGATCAGGGACTTGTTTCAACAACTCAGCAAGCGTTGATATGGCTTCCTCCACACTTTTCCGAGCAGCATTTGTTCCAAAATGATTGATCCGCAAAAGATGGCCGAATAATTCTCCGTCTCCTGGAGCCACAATGCCTATGGGCTTTTCGATCTGCAAATCTTGCTTTCCAGCAATCCGAACCGTTGTAGTCAGTGTAGAATAATGTCTGCTGTCCTTTTGCCAAGGCTCAAGTCCCAAGGATTCTATACCAGCTAACGTAGCAGCTGCAGCTCTTTCATGACGCTGAATGATTTGCTCCAATCCCTCTTCTTCAATTCGTGTCAAGGCCAGGATCAAAGCTCTAGCCTCTAATGTCGGAATATTTGGAGCAACTCGTAGTGGCGCGGTGCCATCCAGCGAAGGTCTGAGATCCAGCAAGGACAGAATGGAGTTACGCGGTGCATTTTTATTAGACTCAAGAAATTCCCAGCCACGTGGCGAAATACTGACGGCGCTAACGCCGTTAGGTCCAGCCAAAGCTTTTTGCGCGCCTATCACAGCAAAATCAACTCCCCATTCATCGACCAGTAACGCCTCTCCCCCAACCGCAGAAACCGAGTCCGTCACAGTAATGAGATTGAACTCCTTTGCAATCTTAAATATTTCTTTAGCCGGATTAGATCCACCTGTAACCACTTCAGCCTGAACAAAGGAAAGGGCACAAGGGCTAAACTCTTTAATTGCGGAAGCAACTTGGTCGCCAGTGACCACTTCATCAAAAGGAACCTTTACTTCAATAACCGTTGTTCCTCCCCGTTCAAGCCATTTTCCAAATAGACTTCCATAGGGACCTGTTACTATATTTACAATGGTTCGACCAGGCGCGGCTATTCCTGCAGCCACTGCCTCAATCCCCAGAATTGCCTCAGCAGGGATGATAACTGGTGGATGCTCAGTAAACAAGATTGTAGAAATCAATTGTGTAAGCTTATTGTACTCATCCACTGAAAGTGGCACATGTACATTATGTTCTGGGCTCATAAGAAACCTCCTGATGTACTTGATTTTGGCATTTTAGGAACCGCCGACAACAGCTCGTAACTATATTCATGTTTAGGCCGGATGAAGAATTGACCCTTCGGACTCTGCTCCACGATCTTTCCTTGCCGCATAACTGCTACTGTATCGCTAATTGCATTGATAACTCCTAGATCATGGGAAATAAAAAGCATGGTGAGATTAAGCTCAGCTTTCAGCGTATTGAACAGTTCGAGCACATTAAGCTGCACAGATACATCCAGCGCGCTTGTAGGTTCATCGGCGATCAGGATATTTGGTTCAACGCTTAATGCGCGAGCGATCGCTATCCGTTGCCGCTGACCACCAGAAAATTCGTACGGGAATTTATCTAAAGCCTTTTGCTCCAATTGAACCTGGCTCAAAAGCTCTTTACATCTTTGCTCAACGCCCGTACGTCCCACAATTTTATGAAACAATAAGGGCTCTGAAAGAATTTGCCTAATCGAATGCTTTGGATTCAGAGATGCATCAGGATTTTGGAAGATCATCTGAATTATTTTACGCTGCTCACGGCTTCTTTTCTTTTTTAACTCTTGGGTACCTAATAGGATCTTCCCCTCATGCGGGGCAATCAACCCAGCAATTACTCGCGCCAGCGTAGATTTCCCTGAGCCAGATTCTCCAACAAGTCCAAGAGTGGTGTGCTGCTCAAGATTCAGATGGATACAATCCAGTGCAGTAAATCCGCCATAGTGAACAGTTAAATCTTTTATTTGCAAGGCTAGTTCCATGAGTCTCTACCCCCTTCAAGCTCTGGCAAAGGAAGCACCGAATCAATCAGCATCTGTGTGTAAGGGTCGGATGGATTTTGCAAAATATCAAGGGTAGCGCCATGCTCAACAATCTGCCCTTGTTTCATTACACATAGGCGTGAGCACAAGTTGGCTGCAATCGCGAGATTATGCGTTACAAAAACCATGGCAAATCCCAACTCCTGCTGGAGGTTCGTGATCGTTTCAATAATTTGTCGTTGAACCGTGACATCCAGCGCCGTTGTCGGCTCATCACAGAGAAGAATACCTGGCTTGCACGCCAGTGCCAAAGCGATGACTACCCGTTGACACTGACCGCCTGACAGCTGACTCGGATATCGATCCTTGTTCTTTAAAGAATCAGGGAGACCCAGCCTTTCGAGTAGCTCCAGCGCAATCATTCGCGAAGCCTTTCGGCTTACTCTCTGTCTGTAATACACGACTTCAGCCAGCTGATTGACAACCATACAGAGTGGATCAAGCGCACCTCTTGGGTCTTGAAACACCATCGCACTGCTTACGTCACTCTTAATGGTGCCACCTGTCTGTTCAACACCATTTGGAAGTAGTCCCAGAATTGCACGCAGCGTAAGCGATTTTCCTGAACCCGACTCACCTACTAATCCTAGACTCTCCCCTTTGCCCAGCGAAAAGCTAACATTGTTGACTAATCTCTCTTTTGACTTCGCTGCCAGTGATAGTGCGTTTATTTCTAAAATGGGTTGTATAGACATCATTTTTTCCTCCATATGTCTGCCAAACCATCACCTAGGAGCGACAAAGCTATTCCGGTATACACCACTGCAAATCCTGGGACAGCTGAGAGCCACCAAGCTGTAGTGATGAAGGGCTGTCCATCCGAGATCATAGTCCCCCAGTCTGGAGTTGGCGGTGTAATACCGATCCCAAGATACCCCAGTGTAACAATGGCAACAAGCAATCCAATCATGTCTGTCATAAGAACGACCACGGCTTGCGGAAGCACATTGGGCAGCAGATGACGCAAAATAATGTTTACTCCGGGTAGCCCTAACGTTTGAGCGGATGCCACCCATTCCTGATTGCGAAAAGATGCGCTAAGACCTCTCACCACACGGGCAAAAACAATCCAACCTACAAGGATAAACGTAATATAAATGCCTCGTTCTCCTGCTCCACTGGCAAAAGCAACGATAATGACGATTAGATAAAAAGGAAATGCGATCAACGTATCCGACAGCAGAGTAATAACTGTATCAATCCATTTGCCGTAATATCCCGCCAGCATTCCTAGGAACACACCTATGCAAAAGGGAATGATTTCTGCCAAGACCATGATTTTTAAATCAGTCCTCGCTGCATAAATCAATCTAGTAAACAGATCACGTCCCAGCTGATCGGTTCCTAGCCAGTGTTCAGCCGACGGAGGCTGCAGAAAGGCGCTCAAATTTTGCTCGGAGGGATCATAGGGACTTATATACGGTATGAACACAGTCAAGAGAATAAGAGCTGCAAACATAATCATTCCCACTAGAAGTGAAGGGGTATTCCATATTCGTTTTAAGCCACTAGTCATCTTGCCACCCTCATACAATCGTGGTTCTAGTCTTATCGTTTTCATTGTTTTCCCTTCGTTCTGGGATCAAGCCACCAAGAAATGATTTCAATCAAGAGACTGATGATCACAACAGCTAGCGCACAGTAAAGTGCTATTCCTTGAATAACCGGAAAGTCCCGTTTCGAAATTGAAGTGAACAACAAGCTGCCAATTCCCTTTATTCCAAACACCTGTTCAACGACCAATGTGCCGCCGATTAGATAAGAAATATTCACACCCATCAGCATCAGTGTTGGAAGAGCCGAATTGCGAAGCACATGTTTAAATAAAATAACCCTGCTTGGTATTCCGGCAGCCTTAAGTGTGACTACAAAATCCGATTCTAACACTTCAAGCATCTGTGCTCTTAACGAACGGACCAATGTAGGAATCTGTGAGAAAGCAACGGTGATTGCCGGAAGTGCAAGACTGTGCAAGGCTCCAATCCACCCTTCACTTACTCCCCCAACGGGAAACCAGCCAAGCCGGACACTAAAGAGCAAAATTAAAAGTAAGCCAACCCAGAAGATTGGCATACCCAAAGTTATTGTAGGAAAAATACGTATTAAATGATCCAGCAGTTTATCCTTATGCGTAGCTGCTACTGTAGCGAACAGAAGTGATACGAAAATCGCCAACACACATGCCATTACTATGAGCAACAAAGTGACAGGGGCCCGCTGCATAATCAACTCTCTTGTTGATGTCCCCATAACAATGGAGTTTCCAGTATCCCCCTGAGTAAATAGCGTCTTCAGAAATCGCATGAACTGCTCCCATAAAGGGAGGTCCAGCCCAAGAGTATGATGCATACTCTTGAGCGCCTCAGGGGTACTGTATTCTCCCAATATCATTTTAGCTGGATCTCCAGGCACAATTCGGATGATGAAAAAGACTGCTATCATTACGCAGCAGATCACTGCCAGCGCTTTTATAAGAGATATCACAAGCCAGTTATACGAGTCCTTGCTTCCTCTAGGCTGATTTAACGCCTGCTTAAGATTCGTCATTGGCTGATGCGGACATCTTCAAAACGGGCGCTACCGTTAGGTAAAACAACAAGGCCATCGACTGAAGAACGAATACCTTGCAAAACATCTGGATAATAAAGCGGAATATACGGCACTTCATCAGCAAGTGTCTGCAGCAGCTTAGTATAGATTTGCGCGCGAGCATCGCCATCCGCTGTTTTTTGGCCCTCATATAGTAGTTTCGTTACTTCATCATTCGTATAATGCGTCCAATATGATTTGCTGAAGCCTTCCGGATCAGTTTGAAAAGCAATAATCGAGTTCGCTTCAGGGGAGTCTGCTTGACCGCTATTGAGCATTGCGGCGAAATCATATGCAAAGAAACGTTCACGGAAAGTAGCAAGCTCAATCGATTCAATCTCAATCTTAATCCCGATTGTTTGACCTGCTGCCTGGATAATTTGTGCTTCTTGTGCTCTTGTACTATTGCCGGAGGCTACAAGTAATTTGGTAGTGAATCCATTAGGGAAGGCAGATTTAGCAAGCTCCTCCTTGGCTGCCTCAACATTGAAGTTCAGAGCCTTGATTGTATCATTGGAGTTATACGGAATCGTTGTTGGCAGTAATGAGTTTGCTGTTTGTGCATAACCAAAGGTTAATGCTTTGGTCAAGCCTTCACGATCAAGTGCCAGAGCCAGAGCGCGGCGAACATGCACATCCGAGAAATGTTCATCCAGCGTATTAAAGAACAATTGCTCTGTCACCCAACTGCCGTTAGTAATTACTTTAGTGTCAGCTCCATCTTTGATCTCATTGGCATTTTGCAGCGCTAAAGATTCAATAGCATTAACTTCCCCAGCCTTCAGCTGGTTGATCGCTTGGCTATCGTCCTCAATCAACTTATAAACGAGCTTATCAATATAGGGTTTACCTTCTTGCCAGTAGAATTTATTCTTAGTGAAGGTCAGATCACCCGCAGTATCCCATGTTTCAACGACAAAAGGTCCCGTTCCGATGGGTTTCTTAAAGAATTCTTCTTCGGAAACTCCACCAAAATTGTTAGGCAGGATGCCATTTGAGAAATTAGATAGCTCTGAGATAAATGGTGTATAAGGCTCTTTAAGCGTAATAACAAGCGTTTTGTTATCCTGCGCTTTGATTGCATCTACCTTTGCGGATATTGCCAGTGGGCCGCCAACCTTCAAGTGGCGCTCAAGGGAGAATACGGCATCTTCCGCAGTCACATCCGTACCATTTGAAAACTTCAGACCATCGCGAAGTGCAAAAGTATACGTCAATCCATCCTCGCTAATACGGTGTGACTTCGCAAGCCAATCTACAATTTGGCCCTTGCCGTCAAAAGCTACTAACGATTCAAATACTTTGTCGATAGCAAAAGCATTGTTGGACGTAATTTGGTTATGCAAATCCAGCGAGGTTACAGAAGCAGGCCGACCATAGACGAAGGTTCCTCCTACTGCCGGCTCTGACGCTTGAGGACTCTGAGTTGCTGCACTCGCATTTGCAGGAGCTTCCTTATTGGAATCAGCCTTATTAGTAGATCCGGAGCAACCTGCGATTACCATCAATAGCAAGATTGATATTGCCCCAAACAGAATCGGCTTCTTAAAAGATAAATTAAAATATGACATACTCCGTTCCCCCTACAATTCATATACGTTTAATATGAATTGTATTATGGGTTAAACACTGTAGTCTGTCAAACAAAATTTAAATCGTACCCACCCTTTAAGTAAATAAATACAACAAAAAGACCACTGTCGATTACTCAACAGTGGTCTTGCGTGCTTGGCAACGTCCTACTCTCCCAGGACCCTTCGGTCCAAGTACCATCGGCGCTGGAGGGCTTAACGGTCGTGTTCGGGATGGGTACG
>NZ_CAKMAB010000073.1:0-8836 GCF_924513355.1 Paenibacillus pseudetheri | reverse complement strand
AACTGTATAGCTCTCGGGATCCGACTCCCACGGGCAGAAACGTTCGATCCCCGGCTACCGCTATCTTACGACCACACAAAAATGAGGTCCACCAGAAAGATCTGGTGACCTCATAATACGATCGGGCAGGATAATCCAATAAACGCATCGAATATAAGACGGTTGTAAGATTTAACCTTGGGAGGATCAAATTACATGTTGGAATCCATAAAGGAAGACTATATTTTATTGAATAAGAAAAGTTGGGATGAAGTAGCTCCCCGATTTTTTGGGAGGACTGCACTTCCAGTTTACGGCCCATTCTTGCCCACAGAAAACGAATTAAACTTATTTGGTAATGTAGAGGATAAAATAGTCTTAGAAATTGGTTGCGGAAGTGGCCACTCTTTAAATTTCATGGCCTCACGTGGAGCCTCAGAGCTTTGGGGAATTGACTTATCCGATACTCAGATCGAGACTGCGTGGGATTTGCTATCGGCTCATAAATCAAAATTGAATCTTTTCCAAGGACCAATGGAAAAGAACCCTGGTATTCCGAGTGAATATTTTGATATCGTTTATTCCATCTACGCCATTGGTTGGACCGTTGATTTGCCAATGACATTACAGCAAGTATTCAGCTACCTGAAACCTGGTGGGACCTTTATTTTTAGCTGGGAGCACCCGTTACATAATCGAATTAAACAGGAAGGCGAGCAGTTTGTAATTAAAAAATCTTATCATGAGGAAGGTCCTCAACAGTGTGAACCATGGGACTTGCCAGCTATGATGAATCAACTAAAACTCAGTACATATATAAATGAGCTAATTCAGTCTGGATTTCAAATTGAAAAAGTGATTGAAGATGTTGTCATCACAGAGGAAATAAAATCGGGAGATTCTACAGTGTGGTATACACATCAAAAGGCATCATTAATACCTGCTGCATTTATTATAAAATGCACTAAAAAATAAGGGTATTTTCATAAAGCTTAGATCCGTTTAGTACGTGGATCGTTCAACTAACGGGACACGATAGCTCAATAACGACACAAAGGCAATCGATCAGTGGATCGGCTGCCTTTGTTCAGCTAACGGGCAGTTATGCGTAACTTCCAGGGAATGTAAACATCTAAATAACGTAAGGAACGAGGAGGCAGACAATTCATGGGAGGAACGAATGTATGGGATGCGGAGTGGGAGGTTAACGAAGAGCAGGCGCGGACGCTGATCGGCAGACAATTCCCTCAGCTGTCATCGAAGCAAGTGAAGCGATTGGGCTGGGGCTGGGACAATACGGTTTTTCTCATCGGTGACGAGTACGTGTTCCGGTTTCCAAGAAGAACGATTGCAGTTGGCTCGATTCGTATGGAAGGGAAGCTGCTGCCGAAGCTGGAGGCATATATGACCATCCCCTATCCGAAACCGTTGTTTTATGGCGAAGCAAGTGACGAATACCCGGCACCATTTCTTGGCTATGCCTACGTGCCAGGAGATTTCCCAATCGGTTTGACGGAAGAACGCCGGGCTTTATCGGCAGAGACGCTGGCGAAATTTTTGCGGAGATTGCATGAGTTTCCGGTGCAGGCGGCGCTGAAGTGCGGAGTTCAGCAAGATCATCGAAACTTGACGGACATAGCATCGCGCAAAGTGAAATTGGAGGGCTTTCTATCGAAGGTGGTTGAACACTTGTCGCCGGAGGAGTCCGGTGTGATCGAAGCGTATATTAGCAGGCTGCAAAAGGACCGTGTCGAGGCGGTGAAGGCACTGCTACATGGCGATCTTCATTTCAAAAATATGCTTGTGAATGAGAACGGGATCGTTTCCGGCATCATTGATTGGGGCGATCTGAGCGTAGGCCATCCGGCTTGCGATTTGAGCGTTGCTTATAGCTTTTTACCACCTTACGCTCGTGGCGTGTTTTTCGAAACGTACGGAGGAGCGGACGAGGAAACGAAGCTGCTGGCGCGGCTGATCGCGGTATACATCCCCATACTGATCTTAATGCAAGCGGTCGATGACGGGAATGAAGCGATTGCGGCAGAGGCGAAATCCAACATCATGCGGGCACTGTCGGATTAGGCTCATTATTTCGTTGCGGCTATGGGGCTATGGCTATCGGCACCATTTTGTCGTTTAAAGGCCGCGATAAGGTACGATCCGCCTTCTCTGATGCCGCTTTATGTTGAGGAACACGAAATTCAACAGAGTAAGTCGTTGCGCTAACGAGACACGATAGTTCAAACAACCAGAGAGCAGACCGCTACGGGCAGCTGCTCCCTTTCGCATTGAAGTAACGGCAGGATAGTTCAAAACTGCCGACGTCGGATACGGCAGCTTTTGTCGTTTAAAAGGTCGAACGAATATTACAGGTATCTTGGTTATTGATACATGAACGGTATATGTTCTTGTCTGGGCCGGGCGGCGTCACAATTCGAATCGGACATTAATGCGGCATGCGGTCAGTTGTACCGAACCGAATAGTGAACGTAGCATGATTTGTAAAAACTTTGCCTTTAGCCGAATTAACCTAAACTGGAAGTTGAGATGAAATGAGGAGGCTGGCGTATTGGAACACCATATAGGTAGTTGTCATATCCGCATATTATCGGAATGGAGACGTACAGTGCAAGGAAAATCTGGTATTGCCGAATTTTCAATTGACTTTATTTTCAAAAGACATCTTTTGTAGAATTGAAAGAAAGATGTACCATTTCGAAAAAAGTTATAGCGTTTATAAAAAGTTGCACGGTTTTATCTACACTTCACTGGATGAACACGATGTTTTACCTTTTTGTTCCATCTGTTTGTATATACCTGCATTCCGTTATTTCGGTGCAGGTTTTTTATTAACTTGAATTAGAGCTAACTCTAAGTTGTAAACTAACTTTAATCAAAAGGAATGGATGATGTTATTGTAATCATGGTCACCGTTTTTTCCTGCGCCTGGGGCTCCAATAAGAAGACCTATTCCCTTAAAGTATAGACAATTCCTCAAAAAAAGTTATATCCTTTAGTTGATATTGAAACACTTCATTGGGTTTGATTTCTTAGGCAATAACATAGGAAAATACAAAATTCACAAAGGGGAGTAAGGTTCATAATGCAGTTACATTTATCATCTCCAGGCATGATTCGAAAATGAGTGATCAAAGAAAATGGCATTGGCCCGACTATTTTCTATTTCTCATGCGTACGGTATGGTTTACATTCAATGGATACGCGATATTTAGTAGTACGATTGGTTCAGAAAAGTGGATTTTACTTTTATGGGCTAGTTGTTCTTATATAATACCCCATCTATTTTATCGACCTGGGCTTATTAAATTCCAATATTATTTAATGGCTGAGGTGTTGTTAACGGGTTCTTTGTTTATTTACTTATCGAGTCAGTATGATATATCAGTGACTTACAGCTTTTTACTTGTGCCTATCCTTACTCTTGCTTATGCTTGTCAAGTTAAGCCATTAATTTGGTTAGGACCTTTCGCCGTAATAGCTAGTACATGGGCTGGCAGTCTCTTCACTAATCAGGATTTCTTTAAACTCTTCGTTGACACAACTATTTTTTATGGTATTGGGTTTTGTTTAGGAAGGATGACCATTGTCAACAAAGCTAATAAAGAGTTAATTGCCTCTATAGAGGAAAAAAATAAGGATTTGGAATATTACTCAAAAAAGATTGAGGAACTGACGATAAAGGAAGAACGAAATAGAGTTTCGCAAGACTTGCATGATACGGTAGGTCATATTTTCACATCGGTCATAACAAGCTTAGATGCCCTTCCTTTTCTATATCCGGCAGATCAAAAAGAAGCAGAAAATAGTATAAAAGAGATTTCAGATTTAGCACGGAATGGCTTGAACGATGTGAGAAAGACAATTCACCATATGTCTCCAACGGACCATCAGACACTTGTTGAATCAGTGCAAGAATTGATTGCTGATTTTATGAAACATACATCAACAGATATACAACTGAATGTCAAAGGGGAAGCGACCAAAGTCAGTGAAAGAGTAAAGTTTGCCATTATTCGTTGTATCCAAGAAGGACTTACAAATGCGAAAAGACATGGTCAGGCTACTTTTATTAAAGTAAATATTTCGTTTGAACAAGAAGAATTGATCGTTCTTATCGATGATAATGGAAATGGTTGTCATAAATTAAATTTAGGATTTGGCTTACGCTCCATGAAAGATCGAATATCGGCATTAGCGGGTACGGTTAACTTTGATTCTAAATTGAATAATGGTATGAGGATCACGTGTATCATACCTATGGCAAAGGAAATTTAATGATCATGATTAAAGCGGCAATCGTTGAAGATCAAGAGATTCTAAGAAAAAGTTTAAAAATTGTGATTGAAAATATTTCTGACATTGAGATTGTTGGAACTGCAGAAAATGGAGAAGAGGCAATTGCTTTATGCGAAAGGGAAAACCTTGATATTCTTTTAATGGATATTCAAATGCCGGTGATGGATGGGGTTAAGGCAACAGAAGAAATAAAAAAACGTTGGCCCAATATTAAAGTGATCATCCTTACTACTTTTCAAGATGTCACTCATGTGTTGAATGCCTTAAATGCTGGTGCAGAGGGTTATATATTAAAGGCTGTTGATCCAGAATATTTAGTTCAGGGAATTAAAATGGTGTATCACGGAGGTTCCCTTATTCCTCAACAATTAGCAAAAGAGGTGTTTGGTCAAATACAATTAAATCATAACTCACACTCAGATCAAGACTATAACGTTATGAATCATCCCTATGATTTAAATAATCAAGAAATAAAAGTTCTCAAATGTTTAACCCAAGGATTGTCCAATAAAGACATTACAGAAAAAATGTTTCTTTCCATGGGTACTGTAAAAAATTATGTTTCTGCCATTTATTCGAAATTGAATGTAAAAAACAGATCTTCCGCTATTACTAAAGCAATGGAAGAGAGTCTTATAGCAGATAAGAAACATTAAATAAGAGAGCGTAGATGAAGTTAAATTGACTTTGTCTATGCTCTTTTTTATGACTTTTTAGTGACTTACCGGCACTACAATATATTACTTTTCAATTGTAGTGTATTGGGTAAGGAGGGATTAGATGAAAAACGTAAAGAGATTAATAAAATATGTCGGTGTATTCATTATTATAATATTGGTAATCGCACTTTTTAGGCCCACATGGACTTCGAATATAAAAGGGGATAACAGTATTAGCGTTTTAGAACAAGTTGAGATCAATGGTACCAAACAGCAAATCATGATTAGAGGTCATGATCAAAATAACCCGGTCATTATATATGTACACGGGGGACCGAGTGTGTCCGAAATTCCTTATGCCAAGTACGAAGACTTATTAGAAAAGGATTTCACTGTCGTTAATTACGACCAAAGAGGAAGCGGCAAATCGTATCATTTTAATGAAGATTATTCTAACTTAACGGCAGATGTACTTGTAGATGATTTATTAGAACTTACGGATTATATTTCAAAACGATTTGGTAAAGAGAAAGTGATCTTAATAGGTCATTCTTACGGCACATACTTAGGAACAACGGCTGCTTATAAAGCTCCAGAAAAATATGAAGCCTATATTGGGATTGGTCAAGTGAGTAATATGCAAGAAAGTGAAATAGATAATTTGAATTATACAATAAGTGAAGCAAAAAAAGCCGGAAATACAGAAGATGTGAAGTACTTAGAGGGGATCGCTGAAACAATATATAAAGGAGAGGCAGCGGTTCCAAGAGGTTATGTAGGGAAGTATGGCGGCGCTACAAGACTTATTAATATGTCGGATGGCGAAATACTATTAAGTCGTGAATATAATTTGTTGGATTTTATTCGCTATAACTATGGAGTTGCTAAGACACAAGAACAACTTGTAAAAGAGGTTTTTGATAAGCCATTACCTAAGATAGTCACAAAACTTGATTTACCATTTTATTTTGTAATGGGTAAATACGACGCTATGACTTCATCTAATGCAGCCAAAAATTATTTTGATAGGATTGAAGCGGATCAAAAGGAGTTCATTTCTTTTGAAGAGTCAGCTCATTATCCACTATTTGAAGAGAAGGAAAAATTTTATAAATGGATGTGCGATACATTTATAAAGTGATATAAAACGAATAACTATGTTGGTCCCTAACTTTCTTAAAGAGTTGAATATCTTGTATTCTAGCAATAAGCCGTTTCCTGGCAAAACGCATCACATTCAATTACGCGAAATCGTTTATTTTGAAATAGCAGAAGAGAAATAAGCCATGAGTCTGCACTCCGTGATTATCGGTGCTGAACAAGAACTGAAAGCAATGACGAAACATGATCAGGTGAATGGGAGAAAGAGAAGGGCTTTTTCACTTGTACGCCATAGGAAGTGAAGGCAGCGGCAACACTCTTTCCCTTCGCAATATCGATACTTAAAACAGGTTGATTCATATGACCTCCTTGGATGACACTAGGACCCAAAATAGGACCCAAAACAAATCCTCTCCACAGGTTGGCACGGAGATACGGGCTCTAGGCCCAACCAACTAAATCGGGGTATTAACATTGCTAGGGCTGAAACACTTTATGTGACGAGATCTAAGTCCCAACACCACATTCGTTCTTAACCCAGTGCTAATCTTTTAAGTATAAAAGAAAAGCTCATCCCCGATGAACTGGGATGAGCTTATTATCGCCCCTCGGTCTGCCCGAGGGATTTCGGAATTAAGCTAACGGGACACGCTAGCTCAAGCAGGTTAGAAGATTAAAACCTCTCTTTAGAAGCAAACCTAGTTGTAATAGCTTCTAAGGGGAGGTTTTATTATGAAGTTAAGTGAGTTGTGGCATCTATATGAGGCTGATAAACGAATTCAAGGATATAGTCCGAGAACATTGAACGCCTACGTCCTCCAAAACAAAATGCTAATGACGGAACTAGGTGATCCCGAGATAGCGGAGATTACATTGCTAATGCTGAAGCAATATTTGGCGAAACAAGCAGAACGTTTGAAGCCAAGCAGCCTAGGGCATCGAATTCGTTTCGTCCGATCCCTATTTCGCTATGCGTATGAAGAGACTTACCTGACTTCAAATCCCTCTTTAAAACTAAGAGAACCCAAATTGACAAGCGAATTCCTAAGTTTTTAGTCGAGGAAGATGTTATTCATCTTAAGATCTCGTGCCAATCATTAAGAGAAAGAGCGCTGCTTGAGCTTCTCTATTGTACTGGCTGTCGAGTCGGGGAAGTAGAGAGGATAAACATCGAGGATCTCAGCTGGGAAAACTGCTCTATAGTCGTAAACGGTAAGGGCTCCAAGCAGAGAGAAGTGTACTTTACGACAGAGTGCAAAGTATGGTTAAGGAAGTACCTGACCAGTCGTGGAGATACCTGTAAAGCCTTATTCGTAACGGATACCAACCCAACTAAACGCATGGCTATTCCTACAATAAGGTGGGCATTAAAACGACTTGCAGATCGAGGAGAGATTGAAACGAATGTTTATCCGCATCGCTTTCGACATACCTATGCTTGCCAACTCCTTGATAACGGTGCTCCCTTGGATTTCATCCAAGGTATGTTGGGTCATGAGAAAGCCTCAACCACGCAAATATACGCACAACTTCGTGGCGAACGCAGGAGAGAAATGTATCGACGATTTTTTTAGCATATAATAGCGGCAGATCCCTTTTAGAAATCTGCCGCTATTCAACTAAAGGGCAGGATAATGAAGAAGACATGCCTGGAATGTATATATTTACCAGACTAAAATGTGTTAGTATCTTAGGCAGGAGGCGATACCTAAATGCGAAAATCATTTATTGTTGTATTTCTCATTATTAGTATCCTCATTCTGTATTTTAATAGGTCTTGGATAATACCTAATACATATGTAAGTGGTTGGGGAGCATCTTCAGCTAAATCAGATAATCAATCGACTACTCAAACCATTAAATTTAATGCGACTATTAAAAATGATGGTCATTATCCTGTTTACGTAAAAGAAATTAAGACATTATTTTTAGATTCAATAAAAAATAATTTTCAATCGGGGGATCAAAAGATTTCAGTTAATAAATGGTTAAAACCTAACGAAACTACTGAAGTTAATGGAGAATGGATGTTTGAGACTTCGGGGATTAAAGATAACAACATTATGCTGGCTTATCCCAATAATTATGCTACGTTTAAGGTCAACATTTGCCCATTCTAATTGTTACACTAAACACAAGAGCTTAATAACCACACCAATTGGCTGTTGGGAGAATGTAAAAGGAGGTGAAGAGTGTTAATAAAAAAAGATACGTATACTTAATCGTTGTCTTGTTATTGTTTGTGATGGTTTATACAGAACCAAGCACTCAAGATTATGATTTATACCTTCATAAGATCCATGGCCTTAATTGCGATAGTAGAACAAGCTCTAATTGCTTTCACACTATAAATGACATGGAATCAGGACATATCACTCATCTACTTATTTTTATGACAGCAGAAACCAATATATTTGGAGAAGAAGACAATAAAATACGTGTATTAGGTATTTTCAATCACTTCTTTGTAATAGAAAATAGTCTTCATCCTAAATCAGTTGATAACAATAGTACCGGAGGTCCGTTAAGCTAACGGGGAACGTTAGTTGAACGACAACAGCGGCAGTCTAAGACTTTATTTATCAAGTCTTGGTCCGCCGCTGCTTCTAATAATGGATCAGTCTAAAACTCATTTTTCAAAAGCTGACGATTTTTTATTTGACGGATTGTCAAGCTAAGTGCGACACATGGTCCATGAAAGATTCATGAGCAGATTTCCAGCCTAAGCATTTTCGTGGACGATGGTTAATGAGATGTAAGGCATGAGCTAGTTCCTGATC
>NZ_CAKMAB010000072.1:0-8932 GCF_924513355.1 Paenibacillus pseudetheri | reverse complement strand
TCTTTATATATTACTTTCTTTAATGTTTCTTTTAGTTATCTTAGGGGGAGAACTCTCCCCCACTAATGGTGGAGAATCATACCCCATGGTGGTGGAGAACTCTCCACCAAGGATGTATATGCTTAGTGGTGGACAACTCTCCCCCAAGAGCATTCATGATGTATGTATATTTTGTATATAAATTCAAAAATCTTCGCCATTCAAACTCACAATTTCATCTCTTATTTCGTGACATTTTTGACGCATGACCTCGGTGAAAACAATCACCTCTCCCTCGTACGCCATGTAATGATTATAATCTTTTGGCTTCGTAGAATATTTTTTGCTAATATCGGATAAACCCTCAATTGTTACATTAATTAAGGTTACAAGACGTTTGTCTGACTCTATAGCTTCAGACAGATATGTTTGCATTTGATTATTAAACTGTACCACGTTCTTAAATGCTTCACTGAATTGAAAGTTTTCAGTTCCAAAAAAACTCCATGCTGAGTTAAGTTGTTGGCTTAGTTTAATACAGAGCTCGTAGGTCTTTTTGTGCTTTATTGGCTCTTGAGCTTCTTCTTGCTTGTGAAGTTGGTATACAGCAATTGCGTACGCTCCGATAACTCCCACTATACTTCCTGTAAACCCTCCCCAATCAAAACTCATTCGTAATTCCCCCCTCTTAATAATAATAAAGCGCAACGCTTATGGTGCTAGATATGACTTGGTGTCTTTAACCATTTTCTTAAAATCTTTACGTCTCATTTTATATTTATTACCTAATGTATCAGTGGCAAATAAGCGTTTTACATTAGGTCCCGCTATTTTCAAGTTAGGTAAAACCTCTTGTAGACTTTCCCCAGGTTCTAGTTTCTTGGGTAGTTGAGATGCGGGATTTATCAAAAAGTGGCTGTTCCCTTTGTAAAAATGACCCATTTTGTACTCGCCACCAAAATCTCTTAATACAATAGCACGTTTACCAGAATTCACGAATTCAAATTTTATAATATCTTTTTCACTCAAATGGTCTAATAATTTGCCCTTATATCCCGTGAATAGAATTTTCCCCTTATCTTTTCTTGTGTTTACAATGTTCCAGATGAGAACTGCGGTTGATACTAGAGAAGCATATCCAGCTATACATAATGTAATAATGTCTTTTGTTGTCATAAGACGACCCCCTCACACCATAATTCGGTGTACGGAAGATAAATCCTTCTATATACAAAAGAGTCGCATTTCGAATAATTCCATGTACCTTACTTCACCGCCTGAGCTTTTGGGGTTTAGATTATGGGCTAATCTGATCTATGTGTTCCTGAAGTTGATTCTTTATATTCTTCAGATACTCGGTATACTCTTTCGTGCTTTGTTCATGCCGTTGTATAGACCGCTCATATCGTTCGTTCAGTCTTACTCCTTCTATACCATTCCATATCGTTAATGTTATAGCTGCGATAAAGATTAGCTGTAACAGAATGTTAATGCGTTTATTCAGATCGTTCACTCCTTTCTGGACATAGAAAAAGCCACCCGGGTTAATGGATGGCTTTATGTACTAAGTATTTTTTCATATCATTGCATAGGTTAAGGCTACTCTCTTCGATAGGAACTTCTTTGAATAGCATTTTCGAGAGCGTTGACATGATTAGTAAACTCTTTTCGATCAGATCGCAGATCACTCAGTTCAGCTTTAACTCTACCGATCTCCTCATCAACCTCTTTTATAAACTTGTTATAAAATTTCTCGCGTGAAAGAGCATCTTCAATTTTATCAACTGATTCTTCCGCCATATCTTTACGAAGCTCTAAAACAGCTAGCTCAATACTTTTATCTTCAGCTAAATGTGCTTTTTTTCTTGCTTCTTCTTTTAATGAGTCAATCCAAACGTAAAGCCCATTAAGTATTTTTTCATCCATTTATATCACCTCCCATCACCATAATTCGACAACTGGAAGATAAATCCTTCAAGGTTAACGTGGATATAAACAGCCCTGCACCCAACCACGTTCTTCATTAAACGTCTGGATTCTCACTCACTGTTGCTTCAGCAGTTCTTTTGCAAAATGGACAAGCGAGGTTCTTTCCCTTCGACTTTTCCATATTAACTAAGAATTGACCGCCACACTCTTCTGACAGACATTCATACTTTTCCAGTAATGGTTGCTCCAATGTACATCCCTCCAATATTTTTAAGCGGAGAAGAGGATTCGAACCTCCACTATCAACCGTTACCAGCCGAGGTGCTACCGTTACACCAACCCCACATAGATACCCCTGACAGACCGCACGAAGCCCTCTCGTACAGCCTGTACTCACAGGGCGATGTTTTACCTTCCTAGTATAAGAGACACGCTGTACGCGCCCCTCAGAAGGTCTTGCGTTTTTAAACACAGGAAGCAAAAAGAACAGCTATCCCGCAATTGATACCCTTTCGACTCTCTGTAGGCTTTACGCTCTTGGCTACCTACCGCCGTCAAACAGGTACTGGTTTGTGTCGGGTGCTGCTCTTTCTTGATTTCCTATGCTATAAGAATAACATATCAAAAACCTAATGACTGATAAATTATTGTTATTATTCTGGGATTATTTTATTAATTTCTCTTTTCTATTTTTTCCATAATCCAGAAAAATGGTTATTTACATAGAATTTCATCGGTGTTACCTTTAATATCAAATATCATGAAAGGTAGGCATACCTGATGAAGAAAATCGCTTTGTACATACGTGTTAGTACAGATGAACAGGCCCTAAAAGGAAATTCATTAAATGAACAAGAAGAACGCCTTCGAGCTTATTGTCACGCAATGGAGCTAGAGGGAGAAATCGAGACATTCATTGATGATGGTTACTCCGCAGGTAGTATGAAAAGACCTGCTCTAACAAGAATGTTAAAAATGGCACGAGAAAAGAAACTAAGCATGGTCGTTATCACTAAGATTGACCGTCTCTGTCGGAACCTCAAAGACCTTCTCATGTTAGTGGATGAATTGGACGAGATACAATGTGGTTTCGCTTCTGCTGGTGAACGGTTTGATACATCTACGGCTGCAGGTCGTATGGTTTTACAAATCCTTGGTGCTTTCGCAGAGTTTGAACGTGGAAGGAACAGAGAACGCGTCAGAGAAAACATGCTATCTATAGTTACCAATACAGACAAGGCGGTGTCTCGCCCTTGCTTTGGCTACAATGTGGTTGACTCAAAGTACGTAATTAATCAAGAAGAAGCTGAAGTAGTTCGAAAAATGGTTGAATGGATGCTTCAAGGCGAGGGAGCACACCGAGTCATGAGAAGACTCAATGACATGGGAGTTAAAACTAAGGATGGTAAATCATTCACTCAGCTTTCAGTAGGGAAGTTGATGCGAAGAGAAACAATCGCAGGTATGTTTGTTTATAACCGTGGGTATACCCTTCGTGGAAAAAGCCTTATACGCCCTGAGGAAGAGTGGATAGTGATCGAGGAGCATCACGAGCCTATAATTGACAGAGAAACATTTAAACGCCTACAGATTGCGATTACAGCCAGGAAAACGAGTGGGAAACAGGCTGACAATGAACGTTGGTTACTCACGGGGCTTGTTCATTGCACACACTGTGGGCGTCCAATGTTTGGTAGATATCGAAAAAAGCCGAGTGGAAAGGAATACTTCCATTACGTTTGTTCAAGTTACATGAAACGAGCTGAGTGTTTCCATCACTTTATTGACAGAGACTTACTTGAGAATACTGTATTTGATTATCTTATGGATGCCGAAAACTATAGTGGTAGAACTGAAGAAGTAACAACTAAAGACTCTCAGAACGAAGTGGATGCTGCACAGTTAAAGGCTGGGCTTAAAAAACTTGATATAAAAATGCAGAGACAGATTGAGCTTTTTGAAGATGCTGATATTAGTAAAGAGGATTTTAGAATAGCGAGGGATCGCATTCATAAAGAACGTATGGAAATTGAGGAAAGACTTAATAAAGCAGAAACGGGGACAAGAGCTGCGTTGGAGAATGAATTTATCAAGCGGTTAGGATCAATGAATAATGAACTGCACTCTAAAAATCGTGGAGAACAAAAAAACGCACTTCGTCAACTTATAAAAGTAGTTGAAGTGACTAACTCTTCAATAATTAACGTTGATGTGCGGCTGTAATGCCGCATTACATAAGGTATTTCTAAAATTACTTTTGGCTGCCCCAGGAAGGTAGAACCCTTCACTTTATCCCAGTTAAACGCTCCGTCAGCTTTACGGGCAAACAGGAACGTTCCATCCCTCTGAGTCAGCTGTGCAAAATTAATGACCGGATCATCTGAACCCTGCTGATACACATAAATGGAGGTTTCAGAACCTACTAATGCAACATCGATGGCACCTGAGAGGAGTGCAGTCATGGTTTTATCTCCACCAGGGATCGTCTGTAGCTCTACGTCAAGTCCTTCATCTTTAAAGAAATTTTGAGATAAGGCCACATATTCGGGTGCATAAAAGACAGAACGGGTGACTTCACCAATCTTCAGCTTTACCAGCTCTGACTTCCCGCCGCAACCGGCAAGCACTGAAAAGCATAGAGTAATGATCATGAGCGACAATGACAGATTTTTCCTAATCTTCATTCTTCATTCTCCTTTCTTACCGGGTCCTTCGCCCTTGCTTAAAGCATATGCAGATGCCTACTAAAAGGTTAAAACCTCCAATAACCTAGGGAAATCCAAGAATAACCATGATACTAGTGACTTTTATTGAAATAATGGATAAATATCGATTAATTTGCTGTTTTTGTATCTGTGCAAACGTTTTACCTAATTGGACGCATTCGAGTACTATAGGAAATAAAGCGCTTTCCATTTCTTGTATTAGAAAATTTGCAATAGAAGGAGTTATTACATATGTATAAAGGTGCTACATTCAAAACTAAAAAAATCACAATATGCTCTCTGGTGGGCATCTGCCTAACCACATTTCTGCTGTCCGGTTGTTCTGGTAATCAAAGCAACAAAACATCCATTGCCACACCCTCCCCTAAAGCAGACTCCATTCAGAGCACCGCTACACCTCAAGCTGCAAAAGTGATAAATAAGACGGACGAACAACCTTCCACCGTTTATTATGAATTATTTGTTCGTTCCTTCTATGATTCAGACGGCGATGGCATTGGAGATCTCAAAGGGATCACCCAAAAGCTGGATTACTTAAATGATGGGAATCCTGAAACCACGACTGATTTGGGGATTGGCGGGATTTGGCTCATGCCCATCAACCCATCACCAAGCTATCATGGGTATGATGTAACCGATTATCGTTCGATTAATCCTGATTATGGGACGATTGAGGATATGCAGGAACTCATTACAGAAGCGCATAAACGAGGAATAAAAATAATTATGGATTTGGTTGTGAATCATACCTCCAAAGAACACCCATGGTTCGTAGACTCAGCTAAAAACAGTGACAGCAAATATCGCGATTGGTATGTCTGGGCTGAAGATCAAGGCCGTCCCGCAAACGGAGCCAGCGCAGCTGGGGGTGGCAATGCGTGGCATTCATTACTTGGAAGTCATTATCTGGGCGGCTTTTGGGAAGGCATGCCTGATCTCAATTTCGATAACGCAGAAGTTCGTACTGAAATGAAGGACATCGGAAAGTTTTGGCTGGAGCAAGGTGTGGATGGCTTCCGACTAGATGCTGCGAAGCATATCTACGAAGATCTTTTGAGTGACAAAACTGAGGCTACTACCGTTAAAAATGTATCCTGGTGGCAGGAGTTCCGCAAGGCTATACATGAAGTAAATACAGAGGCATATATAGTTGGCGAGGTCTGGGAGAATTCTGCTGTCACTGTCGGAGCTTATTTAGATCAAGCTTTTGACTCAAGCTTTAACTTTGGCTTAGCAGAAACACTAGTGAACTCTGTAAAAACTGAAAAAGACAGCGGGACGGCCTTTACGCTGGAACGAACCTATAAATTGTATTCCAAAATATCCGATAACCAGTTTACCGATGCTACTTTCTTAACGAATCATGATCAAAACAGAGTCATGAGTCAATTAGACAACAACCCGAATCATGCAAAAATGGCAGCAGCACTACTGTTAACTTTGCCTGGAAATCCTTTTATCTATTATGGTGAAGAAATTGGAATGCTCGGTGTGAAGCCAGATGAAGGACTTCGAGAGCCTATGAGATGGAGTGCAGCCGATCAAGGAGAGGGGCAGACTACTTGGGAGGCCGGTCGTAATAATGCGGGTGCGATAAACGTTGATGTTGAGAGCCAGCTGAATGACAGCGGTTCAATGCTAGAAAGATATCGCGAGCTTATTGCGCTAAGAAATGAGATTCCTGCGCTCCGGGATGGCGGAATCCGTGACTATGCTTCTGGCAATCCCGGGGTTATGGCTTACGAACGACTAACAACACAGGATCAGGTGCTCGTCGTTCATAACCTTACTGGCGAAGAACAAGCCATTGTACTACAACCCAATGTCGAGGGTTTCTCTTACTCCAAGATCCTAAAGACGATTGCTGTCAAATCGATCTTGAATTCAGATCAACTTACCCTCCCTCCTTATTCAACTGCTATTGTGGAGTGAGAAATGCGGAAGAATGTAACACCCAATTTGTTACTGACCCACATAATTGAGCTTTTGTAATCGGGAGGGCTATAAGCCAGTCTTTGGTTGGATCACTGCTCATTCGTAACAACCAGCCACTGGAATGATCGCCTAAGAAGCGTGCTTTCTGGAAGCTCCATCCACTGTCACTGGACGTGCAGAGTCGTAATTCTCCTTCCGCCATGAAGCACTTCATCACCCGTGCTAGTTGGATGGAATGTACATCATCCCCTGTCTCTGCTGCTAAACAATCTGAGAGCATTTGCAGCGTGGATGAACATGAGCTTTTTTTCAGCTCCTCAAACTTTCTTTTTGACATTAGTAATGCCGGAATCCCGTGATTGTAGAGCTCCTTCATGTTCTCACATTCAAACAACTGAAGACAAAAGCTCTCCATTTCACTTTCATCCATTAATTCATAGGGCAGGGTTTCCGGGTTACTATTGCAGATTACTAGTATCCGGTCTTTATGTATTTGCAGACACAGATCCTTCATTTCCTCCTTCTCTTTATATTTCAATCTACAGATCCGTTCTGCGGTTAAACCTGTATGTAACTGGTCCAGAACTACTTGCCCCATTGGTTCATCTGGAAATAAAAAATGCGTTAAATCGGCCAATCCATTGTCATTCACATCATTGTATCCTTCCTGTATTTCATATATATGTATATTAATCTAACAATCTTTATGTTATCATAAGCTAATTTTAAGGTAAAATTAAGAAACAAAGGGTATTATCATTAACATGAAATACTTTTAGCGAGGTGTCTTCAAAATGAGAATGCTCATCACTTTTCAGAACAAACTTGTACCTGTGTATTTCACAACAGAAAATAAACAGCCCACTCAAAAAGTACTTAGATTACTTAACAGTACGTTGGAGCTCAAAATTCAAAAGGGCAAGAATGCCATCCAGAAATGCCTGAATTCATTAATTAGTATCGAAATTAAAGGCTCTGAGGCTATATTGCACAGTTATAGTGAGAATGATTCATTGGCGCTATCCCTCTATTAATAGAGGGGTAGTTTTTTTGTAAAGTTTCTTTTATCCTTTGGCAGAAAAAGGGGCTGTCCCAAAAGCCATGAAATGGCTGCTTGGGTCAGCCCTTTTTCTAGTAGGATATACGTGGGCGCTTTGGATGGACGCTCCGCGAACGGACCGCTGTTTAAGCGAGAAGTGGATCTACAATCTTTAAAAAAACACCAAAAAAAGAAACCATCCTTTGGTAAAATGGAGGTACCAGCCAGCCACTTCAAAGGAGAGGTTTCTTTTGTACATTCAATATACCATGGACCAACTCTGCCTGCCAATGGATTGAGAAGAAGATATTCCAGTAAACCATCTCGTTCGTGTCGTTAACGCAGCCGTGAACTAGACGATTCCATCTTTGACGCCGCTTATCCCGGCGGTGGACGCGACAGCTATCACCCCAAGATGCTTACCAAAGTTATCATTTATGCCTACACTCAGCGTATATCTATTCATCTCGCCAAATCGCCAAATCCGTTCGGGAGAACATCCTCTTTATGTGGCTGGCCGGGCGGCAACAGCCAGACTTCCACACCTTGAATCGCTTCCGTTCCCAGCGGATGAAAAGCGTCCTAGAGACGGTATTTACCGCCGTGCTTCAGTTTCTGGCTGACGAAAAATATGTTTCTTTGGAGCAATACTTTCTGGACGGAACCAAAATGGAGGCGAACGCCAATCGCTACACGTTTGTGTGGGGCAAAGCGGTCAGCAAACACAAGGCCAAACTCCAAGAAAAGGTACATAGCCTGTTTGCGACCATCGAAGCCGCAGAGCATCAGGAAGAGCAGGAGTTTCAAGGCAAGGATCTCGCTGAACTCGGCACGGGTACCGAAGTAAGCAGTGAGAAACTCGAACAAGCTGTGCAAAAACTTGAAGCTCAACTTGTCAAAACACCGAAAAACAAACCTCTGAAAAAGGCTATTCGGAAGCTGCGTAAGGATTTGCTTCCCCGGCTGTTGAAGTACGAACAGTACCAAAAGCTACTTGGTGACCGAAATAGCTTCAGCAAGACCGATTCAGATGCGACGTTTATGCGAATGAAAGAAGACCACATGCGAAATGGTCAACTTAAACCGGGTTACAATGTACAGATTGGGACCGAGAACCAGTTTATTTTGGCCTATAGTCTACACCAAAGACCGACCGATACCCGCTGCTTACAGCCACACATGGAGAAAACAAGGCAGATCCTCGGGAAACTTCCGAAGACAGTGATTGCGGATGCGGGCTACGGCAGTGAAGAAAACTACGCCTACCTGGAAAAGAAAGAGATTCAGGCGGTAGTGAAATACGGAAGCTACCATAAGGAAAAGA
>NZ_CAKMAB010000071.1:0-13140 GCF_924513355.1 Paenibacillus pseudetheri | reverse complement strand
AAGATTTCTAGCTGACTACGTTCGATTATGCTAAAATGAGTGTAGTTCATGTTCTGATTCTCCTTGTGTAGGGGTGGTGTGGTAACTTCATTCTACACGAATCAGTCATGGGCTATTTTTTATTCTATTAGCAGCTGTCGCACTTCATATTACAATCCGTCATATCTGCTTAAATCGGAAACGTCACTTGTTGACGTATTAGGCGCTATAGTATGTTAACCTTGATCCAGCCACGAAATGTAAAAAAATTAACAGAAAAGAGGGTATCCGATGAATGGAACGGTTGACCTTTTCCGATTGGCTTTCGGATTCGTTAGCGTATCTGAAATCACATCCCGATACCCCTTTGGAGGAAGTGGTTAAAACCGTTTCCGGCATGGAGATATCTCAAATGAAATAATGTAGACACAAATAAGCCGTACGCTTAGAAAAGCAACCATTAGAATTAATTGAGGGAGATGGAGTGTCTTTACTTCCGAATATTGTATCGAAAATTACTCGGGATTCAATAATTTGTGTTTTTCATACCCATGTGGCCAACCAGATACCTCACGAGGCTAAGATAAAATTGGATGAGTATATTCAAATCCTCGGTGAAGAACGGGACGTTTTCCATCTCTATAATAATATGTGGGATCTAGCTTCATCTCGATTACTATGTTAACGGGAATGAACACAAGGAATCGCTAGCAGAAACAGATGGCCACGGTCGATGGTTTAAGTGGAAATTATGATTCGCGATTCAACTAACGAGGAACTATAGCTTAATAAATACCTAAGACGCGGCTGACGGCATGGATCGGCAGCCGCGTTACGCTCCCTCGATATGATTTAATTTCCTCATCCCTGGACCATATTTTGGACCGTTCCACAATCTGCAGAAAAATGATGTACTGGTCTTATTGCTGAATCCAGGTACAGGCGATACGGATATTAATAATCTCAACTGGAACGATCGCAGATCGTCCAGTTTCCGGTAATAGATCCAGCATGGTTTCTCCTTTGTGTTGTGAATGACGGTATTGTAGGTATGGCCTTTTCTTGATGGCAAAATCATCGATACTCAGTACCAAATCGTGTGATGCTTACGCTTCTTCCCAGGCTTGGCCGGTAAGCTGTTCGCAAAGCATCGGCACCGACTTGTTATGCATGTCCTGCACCGAACTCACTGGCGTTTGGTGCATCTTGGCACTATGTGCGGCAGTTGCACCAAGGGCATGTTTCACAGCGTGGAAACGAAAAAGATGGCTGTGCCGCTGTTTAGGGTCGACAAAGTCGTACGCCCATACAAATCCGATTCCACAGTTCACGCAGTACATACGGATGCTGGGTACGCACAAGTAGGTTTTCTTATCAAATACTTGAAGATGCCGGATCCTCCGTATTACATTGCTTCCTTTGCGAATGACCGCTTGATCGGACATGCAACAGGGACAGTTTTGCTTATAATCGACAGGTAAAGCTTCAATATGAAGTTCATCGCTGCCGATGAACAGGATTTGGCTAATCGTAAGTTCTGGTAAATTGAGCATTTCATTGATATACCGAATTTGCATCTGTCTATTCCTTTTGTTGTTTGGTAGGACTTACAACAAATACAGGATTAGCAGATGTTTTTCCATTTTTATACGCAGATTATCCAGTCAAGCACTGATTTCTGTTTTGAGCCATTTTTTGTGCTTAATTATATGTGGTTTTGCTGTGTTGCTTATTAAGAGTGAGAGTTACTATTTACAAGTTTAGTGGGGGGATGATGCAAGGCATCAAATATTAACAGATCTGCTTCAAAGATGTATGCCATAGTTTAAAGCTTCTTACCTGGGCATTATTTTAAATGGGCAAGTTGTTAAAAGTATAGCTACAAAAATAGCCAATATAACCACAGTCATGGTCGTATTGGCTATTTTTATTAACAAAATTAAAGGTATGTAATTTGATCCTCTAAAGATGGAGCAACTGTTGCAACCGTTACGCTCTACTTTTGGGTTGCTAAGAAAAAGTGATTTTACACGTGCTCATCCGAAGACGGGACAAAGGGTTATGCTCACGAACAGCTAGGTAAGGTTTGTGATTTATTTAGCTTTTTGCATTGTCAAAAGAGATTTAAGGAACTGTCCATCGATATAGCTATACACATACATGTACAATTTAGTTCTGTTAATTTATTCTTCATTTAAAGCTGATTTTTTTTCAATAAATGGAGTCGTTGTATAATCTCTTCAATAAAAATAAAGAAAACTGTTCGTGATTTTTCGTAAGGCAATGCTTCAGACTGAATAGAATTTGTGAGAAAAATAATATTATCGTAAGTTTTCAATAGTGCAGTGTTAAATTCCTCTAACAATAACAAAAAACTACTATTTTTGGATTTAGCAATTTCATACATTGAATCAAAGGCTTTGAACTGACCGGTTGTGGAGAATACAATCATCAAGCTGTTTTCGTCCAACAAATTGATGGCAGTGATTTCATCTTGTAAACCAATAACGACTTTGTTAGTTACTAATCGCAATCTATATTCAAAATATTGGGCGCAAATATAGGAAGGGCCATAGCCAAAGAGAATGATTTTATCGTGGTTGTTTAATTGTTCAATAAATTTGTCGACCAATGTGTCGTCGAAATTCTCAATGAAGTGCTTAATGCGTTCTAACTCACTGGAATGCTTTTTTTGTATAATCTCATAGCCGTATACGTAATGGATATATTGTTTGTAATTCGTAAAGCCCAATTTATTGACAAATTTAGAGATTTTAGAAACGGAGCAATTGCATAATTCAGCAGCTCTAGTAATTTTGATATCTTTCTCATACTTAGAAGCATGAATTAACACGTTGTGAATTTTCGACTCTAATGGATTTAGCTTAGTAACATCAACATGTACCATAGTTCATTCAAACGGAATGTTCCCATTACCGTTACTATCCTCCTAATTTAAATTTCAATAGTTCAGTATAACATACAACTAATTTATACGGTAGATAGTTGTATGGATTAACGGAAAATTTTCCTTAAAGTGATGGTTTAATACACGAAATAAGATAATTTTCTATTTTTTTATTGCTTATGGTGAAGTGTTATGGTACTTTTAACTTGTCAGTAAAACATCAATAGATTTTGATCACGTTCCACAATTCATTTCTTTTATTTTTTTAATTTTGTTTTGATATGGAGGGAGAATAATATGAAGAAAGAACAGATTTTGAAGGATCTAGCCGCAATACTAACAACGGATCAAATTAATGTGGATGAGGAAGCACTGTATGATGCTGCTGCAGATCGCTACAAGAAATATGCAAAAGCGAAAAAGGTATTGGACTCTCCAATTCCAACTGCAATTGTTTATCCAAAGTCAGCCGAAGAAATAAGCAAGCTAATGGTATATTGTAATGAGTCGCAGATTAATGTTATTCCGCGAAGTGGTAAAACAGCTACGGAAGGCGGTTTGGAAAATTGGAAAGCGCTTACCCTGGTGGTTGATGGTAAAAATCTTGATAAAATCTTAAAAATAGATACGTATAATATGCAAGCTACTACTCAGGCTGGTGTGCCGCTGCAAGCATTAGAAGATGAACTTAGAAAACTAGGCTATACAACAGGCCATTCACCACAATCCAAGCCTGTAGCTCAGCTTGGAGGCTTGGTTGCAACAAGAAGTATTGGTCAATTTTCCACCTTGTATGGTGGTATTGAGGATATGGTGGTTGGTCTGGAATGTGTGTTCCCAGATGGTCAAATCTGCAGAATCAAGAATGTGCCCCGTAGAGCAGGTGGACCTGACATTCGGCATATCGTCATAGGCAATGAAGGTGCCCTATGCTATATCACGGAGGTTACCATTAAAATTTTTAAATATTATCCCGAGCATAAGTTCTATGGTTATCTGATCAAGGATATTGATACAGGAATTCGGGCGCTAAGAGAAGTTATGGTTAATGGTTATAGACCATCGGTAGCAAGAGCCTACTCCGAAGAAGATGCAAAGCAACATTTCTATCATTTTCATAAAGACAAATGCGTTCTGATATTTATGGCAGAAGGACCTAAAAATATTGTTGATGCTACCGGCGAAGCTATTGAAGAAGCTGTGGAAATGCTAGGTGATAGTGTGTTAGAGCAGGTAGACAGTAAACTGATTGAAGACTGGTTTAATCACCTAAATTGGTCGCAGCAGGACATTGAAGATGAGATCCAAGGGATGATTAATAATGATAAGCATGATGGATATACAACAGAAGTGTCTGCAGACTGGGCGACAATCACTACAATTTATCATAATGTAATCAATCGTATTAAAACTGAGTTTCCGCTTGCTCATGATTTGACTATGCTAGGAGGGCACTCCTCACATAGCTATATCAATGGGACCAATATGTATTTTGTATACAAGTACCATATTAACTGTGAACCTGAGGATGAAATGAGAATGTATCATCATCCGATACAAACGATCATCGTTGAAGAAACGTTAAAGCTTGGAGGATCTATGTGTCATCACCATGGTATTGGTAAATATCGTAATGAGTGGACACGCGATGAACATGGCTCTGCATATTATATGCTTGAAAAACTAAAAGAAGCTTTTGACCCGAATGGGATCATGAATTTTGGTACGATCTATCCACAAGAGGAAGGGTTTGTTTATCAAAAGTAGATTAGCGCCATGCGTGGGGAACGGTTTCGCTAGAATAGCTTTGTGCTGAAGCAGAGGATAAACCTAATCAACAAGCTGTAAGCTTCCAGTTTGTTGATTAGGTAAAGAATAGTGGGGTGACAGTTGAATGAGTGGAATTGCTAGTAATATGAGGAGATACATGCAGTTTCTTCTTGTCGTCTTGGCAGCAGGCTCTATTTATCCGATTATATATTTAAAACAAACTTACCAAGAAACTATATTAGAAGTATTCGGAATGTCACTTAATGAGCTCAATATTATTTACTCCGTGTTAGGGATCGTATTCGTAATTGGGTATTTTCCAAGTGGTATATTAAGTGATAAGTTTTCTGCTAAAAAACTACTAACTGTCTCGCTCTTTTTTACCGCATTGGGTGGATTTTATTTTGCACAAGTACCGAAATATGAGCATGTAATTATAATATTTTGTATTTGGGGCATTTTCTCAGTGTTTACGTTCTGGGGAGCTCATATGAAGCTGGTTAAACTATTGGCCAAGCCAGAAGAAGAAGGAAGATTCTTTGGAATATTAGACGGTGGCCGTGGACTGGTAGAGGCGGTATTAAATGTTATTTCAGTCGCTATATTTGCGGTAATCGTCGGATCAAGTACGGATTTTGAAATCAAGAAATCGGCATTAGTAACGGTTATTTACATGTATTCAATTATTCTATTGGTAGTGTCTGTGCTCGTCGCTTTATTTGTTGAAGATGATAAAAAATTAATAAAATCAACTTCAATCACAAAAGAAAATGATAAACAGAAATTCCAATGGAGAGACATAGGTGGATTATTTACTAATAAGCTTGTTTTCATTCTGGCGGGAATTATATTCATGGGCTACATTGTGACGTGGACATCCTATTATTTTGGAGGTTTTTTACAAACTAACATTAAAGTAAGCGCCGTCATGACGGGTATTATTATGAGTGTCGTTCTTTGGATGAGACCGGTGGGTGGAATTCTTGGCGGTTTTCTAGCGGATAAAATAGGGAAAACAACCACATTGGCTTGTTCGATAACAGGTGCTTCTATATGTTTAGTGTTGATGGCTATTTTAGGTCCAACGATAGGGAATAACATATTCTTTACAATAGTAATTGCAAACGCTTTATTTATATACGCGATCCGGGGGACATATTGGTCCTTATTGGGAGACTGTAACATAAACAAGAATATTACAGGTATTTCCGTAGGATTTATATCACTATTAGGTTATTTACCGGACATTGGGCTTCCTATATTCATTAATATTCTTTTTAATAAATTTGGCGGTAATGGTGGGTATAATGCGTATTTCATTTCTTCAGCGATTATAGGTGTAATTGGAGTTGTTCTTGTCATTGTGTTTGGGAAAATAGTGAAAGCCAATAAGGTAGCGTAATTTGTGCCAATAGCAAGCACAGAGGTATGATAGGCGTTCACTTCATTTTTCAGGGTAATGCAATAATATTGTAAGGCGTGGTTTTATGAGAATTATTTGCTTAGTGAAATTTGTTCCAGATGTTGATAGCTTCGTCTATGATTATGAATCAAATGTGTTGGTTAGAGAGAAAGCTAAAATGATAATAAACCCAGATGATGCCTGTGCTTTGGCTTTTGCTTTAGCGTTAAAAGCGAGTAGATCGAATGTATTTATCGAAGTTGTCACAATGGGACCTCGAAGTGTACAACCTCTTATGAAAGATCTGCTGCGACGACATGTTGATCGAGGGACCCTCATAACAGACAAAGCATTTGTCGGCAGCGACACGTATGTAACAGCGACTATTCTGGGGAGGTACCTTGAAAAGGCAGAATACGATTTCATTTTGACAGGTACGAATGCTCTAGATGGGGATACCGCCCATGTTCCGTTGGAAGTAGCGGAATATCTTCAATTACCACAGATTAATGGGATTACGAGATTTAATGAAAATAGTAGTTTTGAAGAGAGTGCAGAATTCGAGGTAGCGTACGATAATGTAATTTCTACATTCGAAATGGATTTGCCAGCGGTTTTAAGCGTTAGCAGGGTCAGTATCTACAAATTACCATTTGTGCGCTTTCATGATTTGAACATGGATGTAGATGATAGACTGAATATTGTTACTAACGAAGAGTTGCAATTTTTGTCGCATGAAGTAGGTTTACGAGGATCACCCACCAAAGTAGCTAAAACTTTCACCAAAGCTTTAGAGGCTAAAGAAACTAAATTTGTGGAAACGGATGACGAAGGCATAGAAATCGTATACCAGTTCTTAAATACAAAAGGATTTGTTCAGGATGAATAGAACACTCATCTATTTTGATAAAAATCAGTTTCAGAGCTCCTACGAATTGATCGATGTATCGAACCAGATTTTTAGGAAGGAGAAGCACGAATTGTATGCGGTTTCATTTGGCTCGAAACCAAGTGACAACCAGAATGTCTTTGATGTATGGATTCAATTAGAAGACAGCCGTGTTGCAGAATATGATGTGCTAAACATCGTAAATTGTATCGAGGAGATGCATCGACGGTATAGCTTTGATTGTATTCTCATTCCGGCTACGTTTTGGGGAAGAATGCTGGCGCCGAGGTTGGCTATGCGATTTAAGGTGGGACTGGTTGCCGACGTTACAGGGATTGAAATATGGAATGACACGGTCATGATGGTGAGACCTGCATTTGATGGAAAAATATTCGCTGGTATTGTAAGTGAAAATGCTAAACCTCTAATGGCTAGTATTCGCCCCGGCGTTTTCCAATATGATCATGCCAGAACAATTAGCAAGTCAACCAAAGAGATCGTATGGAAGCCTCAAAACGTGAGAGAAAGCAAGATAAGACTAATAACAACAAGTGAAAAGCCTTCATCAAAAGATATTAGAGATAGCCAGGTGCTTGTTGGTGGCGGTGGTGGAGTGAGAGGGTACTTTAGCGAACTTCAACCATTAGCGGATGCAATGAATGGCATGGTTGCAGCTACTCGGAAAATTGTTGATAGTGGCGAAGCAACTCGTGATATGCAGATTGGTCAATCTGGAAAAACGGTAAGCCCGAGACTATATATTGCGCTCGGTATTTACGGGTCACTCCAGCATATTGAAGGCTTAAAGCGAGTTGATTATATCATTTCAGTGAATGAGAATCGATTTGCACCGATCTGCTCCTTATCTGAAATTGTGGTGCAAGGAGATGCCGTAGACTTTGTGAAAAAACTAGTAATGCGAATTCATGCTGGTAAGAATGGATGATCCCACATAGTTAGGAAAGATTACATGGATTATCCCAAGGTTCATATCTTGGATTATCAATTCTCGGTAATTGTCTAGGAGATAAATAAAAAATAGGAGGAATTTACAATGGAAATCACAGAATTTACAATGGATTATTTTTCACTGAAAGGTAAAAATGCAATTGTGACGGGTGGAAATACGGGGCTTGGTCAAGCATTTTCGCTTGCACTCGCTAAAGGTGGTGCCAACGTATTTATCCCAAGTATTATGCCAAATGATCCGAATTTTAATAAATTAATTGAAGCTGAAGGCGTAAGAGTTGCCTATATGGAAGCAAATATAACTGAAGAGGGCGTTCCTAAGCAAATTGTAGAGAAGTGTGTGGAAACTTTTGGTTCTGTTGATATTTTGGTTAACTGTGCCGGAATATGCATTTGTGAGCCTGTTTTGGAATTTACTCGTAAGCAATGGGATCCAATGATTTCGATTAATCTAACCGCTGCATTTGAAATGAGTCATGAAGTAGCAAAATTTATGATTCCGCAAAAGAGCGGTAAAATTATCAATATTTGTTCGATGTTCTCCTGGTTAGGCGGTCAACAATCACCTGCTTATGCAGCATCCAAACACGGTATAGCTGGTCTAACAAAAGCATATTGTGACGAGCTTGCACAGTACAATGTTCAGGTTAACGGTATTGCTCCAGGCTATTTTAAAACGAAGGTCGCTGCGGCATCTGTGGAAAATGTTGAAAGAAGCAAGTGGATTGTTGATCATACGGCTGAAGGTAGATGGGGAGAAATACATGATTTAATGGGTACAACAGTATTCCTTGCGAGTCAAGCTTCTCAATTTGTAAATGGTCATATCTTAGCGGTTGATGGAGGTTTCTTAGTACGATAATGCGTTAGCCTTAGGATAGAGTGGAGGAATTCAGATAGCGGGATGCTAACAAGATGATAGAAAATAAAGCATCCCGCCTTGTCACAGATAACTGAAAGCTAGCTTAGAGTTTATATCGCATATTCAATTAATTAACTTGGAATTATCACTCCGATGCAATTAGATATATTTTATTCGAATAACATATAATGGAGGATATGTATGGGGGATAGATACTTTATTGGTATAGATGGCGGCTCTCAAAGTACAAAAGTACTAATTATTAATCAAAATGGCGAAGTAGTTTGTTCAGCCAGTGAACCTCTACGAGCGATGGTGGCACGAAAACCCGGTTATGTTGAACATCCAGATGATGATTTATGGGATAGCTTAAAAGCAGCGACGAAAAGAGTAATGAAGAAATTCCAAGGAGACGTAAGGGATATTAAAGGTCTTGGACTGTGTACAATCCGGTGTTGCCGTGTATTTATGAAAGAAGATGGAACTTTGGCAGAGCCAGTCATGAGTTGGATGGATGTTAGATCATACACAACTTATGAAGATTCTCCCGAAATTAGCTATACTTGTCCTACGACTGGTTATATTACACATCGTCTGACGGGCGAATTGAAAGATACATCTGCGAATGCTTACCAATGGCAATTCCCGGTCGATACGGATACTTGGGAATGGACAAAAGATGAAGAGCATTATAGAAGCTTTAACATTCCTAAAGAAAAATTGTTAGACCTTCAGTTGCCGGGAACGATATTAGGTTATATCACGGAGAAAGCTGCGGAAGAAACAGGCTTACCTGTCGGTCTGCCTGTCGTTGCAACAGGAAATGATAAGGCCGTGGAAGCTTTGGGGGCAGGACTTATTGAAAATAACGTGGGCCTAATTTCTTTGGGAACGTATTTGACTTCTATGGTATTTGGTGAGAAAAACAAACAAAATCCTTCGAATTATTGGGTGAATTTATCATGCGTTCCGTATAAGTATTTGTACGAAGGGAACGGCATCCGTTATGGTATGGCTCATGTATCGTGGTTCAAAAATGCATTAGGGGAAGAATTAGCGAAAAGGGCAGAAGAAGAAGGGTGCATCGTAGAAGATCTATTGGCTGCAGAAGCGATGAAAGTACCTATTGGTGCAGAAGGCTTGCTGACAGTTCCAGATTGGCTTGCACCTGCTGACCAGCTATATAGAAAAGGTGTATTTATTGGTTTTGATTCCCGTCATACAAGGGGACATATGTATCGTTCGATTCTAGAAGGAATCGCTTTAACCTTAAAGAACAAGTATGACGATATGATCAACGAATTAAATGTGAAGCCTCAAAAGATTATTATCTCAGGTGGGGGCTCGAATTCAGATTTGTTCATGCAAATCTTTGCTGATGTGTTTGGTGTTACAACCGTTCGAAATGTAATGAATGGTGCAGCAGGCATGGGAGCAGTGATTTGTGCAGCAGTAGCAACAGAGGAATATAAATCGTTTGAAGAGGCTGTTAAATCCATGGTAGCCATTAAAGATGAATTTACGCCTAATGAGGAAAATCATGAATTCTATAATAGGATCAATGAGATGGCCTATCAAAAATTACCTGATTTGATGAAACAAACGCTTGAAACTGTGTATAGTGCCTTTGAGACTTAAATTCACATATGTTACTGATATGCAACCAATAAGACAAACACCAGTCAGTGTTCGGTTGCATATTTGTGTTTAGCATTCAGAATTTATTACTGTTTCTCAACTCCAGCTTGATTGTGTAAGAGTAATAGGGATTGTTGTAGTTTTGGCAATAATTTAGTGTAGCATTATTGTGATTATAGTCAGAAGAAGATTGATCCTTTTGCATACGAATGAAGTTATTAAAGATTTACCCCGTATTATGAGGGGAATGCATTCATAACTTCGAGGAAAGGTGCACTACTGACAATAGATTAGACTCAAAGAATCGAGAGAATTACGCAGTTTAACGGAACATGCCTTCTTATTTGTAGGGTGTGAAGTACCCTAGAGCATGAATTCGTTTCCCATTGTAGGAACACGCAAGGAACTCAAAGATCTGTTTTTTGCCTCAGCTCGTGTTTTGAAATTTTCTAGATAGATTAGTTCTTTATTTTGAACACTGTGAAACGATTCAATACTTGCATTGTCATATAAGGGCGGTTCTCTAATTAAGGAAGTTGATCTCAAGATAGAGAAAAGCAAGATATATCGTAACCTCGATATTTTGGATGATCGTGAAAAAGAAGTTGTGGTTGGCCGATTCGGATTGGATACAGGTGGAGAAGAGCGGACGCAGCGGGAAATTGCCAAGGAGCTTGGCATCAGCCGCAGTTATGTGTCACGGATTGAGAAGCGGGCACTCAAGAAGCTGTATCATGAGTTTTGTAAGGCGAAGCGATAAGATCTAGAGTAGTAAGTAGAGATTCACAATAGAGCATTTAAAAAGCGACTTGCCAACAAGGAAGTTGCTTTTTTGTTCAGTCAGAGTAGGTGGCACTAAAAAATGAAAATAAAAAAACATATTCAGAAAATTTAACTTTTTAGCCGCTAAGGGGTGTTATTATGACGTACAAAGAAATATATGATCTCCATATTTAATTACTACATGTATCTAAATCAGACACAAATAATTTATTTTAAGAGACAGTTTTTTATAGCTGAAGATATAGTTCAACGAATTTTTGTTCTAAATCAGTTAATAAAAATTCATGAATTTATTGATAGAAAATAGATATATATCATTTGAGCAAATTATTTCATGCCTTAATTGGATAATTGGGGAATATTTAATTAATTTGAAGATGGCTACAAGTTTCTTCCGGTCTACAATCTGTTATGTTTCTGTTTTCATCTGTGTCAATAATTACTACTTGTCCGTTTATTCTGTCACTAAAACATATCGACATTTTACTTTTGGGCATTTTACCAATGAATGATTGTATTTCCTCAGAAGTGAGCTTACTGTCTGAGGTTTTAACTACTAGGATGGAAAGATAGTTATAATATTTTGAATTTTGGAGACTCTCTTTTTTGTAGACGAAAAATGGAAGATGTTGGTCTTTAATACTTGTCTCTATCGCTTGAATTTCATTTTTGTAATTTGAATGGAACAATATTCGAATATCTTCTGATGCTGTATAGTAAGTGTTTGCAATGGCTGGGGTGAATAAGAGCATGGCAAAAGCGATGCTCGTGTTTATGATTATTATTATTTTGCTTTCAGTTTTAATCCAAAGCGCTATATATAGTAGAATGGAAATTCCCAATAAAAAAGTATAAAGAGTCATCATGTATGAATTCTTTTCAATGAAAAAATATCCTCCATAAGATAGAACCTGAAAAAGAAGGATTCCAGCTGTATAAACAATTATGAAAATTATAAATCCTATCAAGATTTTTATTTTATTTTTTTTCATTTTTCCTCCTATTGTGAAAAACAGCTTAAGGTAATAACAGGAATCTTTTCTATTATTTTAAATTAGAAATGGAATTAAATCAATTTCGGGTCATTCGGCGGTAGTGGCACTGCAGGCGGGTGAGCATTTCTGCCCTAGGTGCGGCAGTAAATTGACAGTACTGTTTGATTACAATTTGCAGAATCCGCTGGTTCAATTTATGAAGCTAAAACAAGGCGGAGCTTACATCGTATCGTGTCCACAACCTCAAAAAATTCGATAATACCGGAGAAGACATGGAGGATTTAATCTCCATCGGCACAATCGGCCTGATCAAAGCTATCGAGAGCTACCGTCCGAACAAAGGGACAAAGCTGGCCACTTTTGCTGCCCGTTGTATTGAAAACGAAATCCTGATGCACCTACGTTCGCTCAAGAAAACACGTAAAGACGTATCCCTTCACGATCCAATTGGGACAGACAAGGAAGGTAATGAAATTACACTCATCGATATCCTTGGCTCGGAAGCGGATGATGTCATTAAAGAGGTTGATCTGAAGATTGAGAAGAGCAAGATATATCGCAATCTTGATATTTTGGATGATCGGGAGAAAGAAGTTGTGGTGGGTAGGTTTGGACTGGATACAGGCGGGGAAGAGAGGACGCAGCGTGAGATTGCGAAGGAGCTGGGGATCTCGCGGAGTTATGTGTCGCGGATAGAGAAGAGAGCGCTCATGAAGCTTTATCATGAGTTTTATAAGGCAAAGCGCTAGGATCTTAGATAATAACTAAAGATTTACTATAGAGTGTTTTAAAAGCGACTTACCAACAGGGAAGTTGCTTTTTTGTTAGTACGCCCAGCATGGGCGTTATCTTTAGGGTGAAAGTCCCGAACGGGGGCTGGCGAGCGCCTACCGTTAGCCAAGGGCAAGGGTGTCCACCGTGAGGTGGAATCTGAAGGAAGCCGGA
>NZ_CAKMAB010000070.1:0-15450 GCF_924513355.1 Paenibacillus pseudetheri | reverse complement strand
ACATTGAGGAAACCCTTCCCAAATATTGTGGGACGGTTATTTGTTATACCCTTTTTCCAGTATAACATCCTTCATTCCGTTCATTTATTATTAAATATTGACAGCCTATTAGCTGGTATAGCCGCACATGCAGCGCAAGCGCCGCACCACAGATGGTGAAAATGGGTAAAATCAGTCAATACTGCTACTACGGCTGGCGAAGAAGGTCGATGAGCTATGGTGCCTTAGAGCCCATCCGTTAGTCTGACTCCAACGACCCCGGTACATCACAGATTGTCGCTCCCTTTTGGGAAGCACTCATGGTAGATTAATCCTACTCTGGTTGCTGCAACAGCCTAGTCTTTAGTGATTGAAGAACGAAGTTTGTTGTTTTTCTGTCTGCCTAACTTTATTTAAGTACACATAAGGCTCAGCCTTTTTTTAAAAATTGTTTTTCTGGGTCTTCTTTCTTATGTTCTTTTACTAGTTTTGAGCTATTTTAATTTTCATGGGAGCCTAATAAAAACAAGGAACACTGCCGAGGCAAACTGTTCCTTGTTTCGTTCAACTATAGTTCCCCGTTAGAATTCCTGTAGAATGAATAATTTGGACTATGCACAAAATAGAGCACCTCTGTAACATGGGAGTTGGATACTGGTCTACAGCCCTTTTAATCTCTATCTCATGACGATATGTATGGTCATGACCAATCCAGATATTAGAGCACTGCACCACTACAATGGAGACGAAAAAAAGCTCAAGAAAATGAAATTTATTATGAAATTATGTGGAAAAGTAGCCCGAATGCTTGTTGGCCTAGCCAAGAGCAGCGAAGCTTACAGTTCAGTTAAAGTATTTCCGCAGGCCACTTAAGCGCGTTATTTCACCAGTTGATGCATTCGCAGGATGGATAAGTAGCACGGAGTATCGGGAGGCATTGAACAAAAGGGCTCGGACCCGTTCCGTTAGAAAAACCGACCTCCACCCCTTAGTTAGATATGACGAAGGAATGAAAGGGCATAGACCCGTTGAGACATGGGAGTGAAAATCGCTAGGGGCGACATGGAGACGTGCAGGATATGGAACAAATTGGGTGATTTACTCTCACCTTTATTCTTGCATGCCCTTACAGTTGCTCCAAGCCACCTCCTCCTCTGTTTCCTTCTTATCTCACACATAGCTAAAGGTGAAATCCTGCGAATTCATGAGCTTGAGTGAGAAAACTAAATCATATTGAGGGAGCTTAATGGTGAGTTCAGTTTACAACTTTTATGTTTATCTTCTTCACCTTATCCCACAAAATAAAAAAGCCACGATTTTCGCGGCATTAGAGTATTTGTAATTGCCTAAAGATTTAATTCCATCCAATAATCTGCTTCAATAAAACCAAACTTTTTATATACTGGTCTACCTAATGTTGAAGCCCCGAGCCAAATTTTTGATACACCTGTGATTCTAGCTTCATCAACTAATTTAGTTAACAAAGTCGTAGCTATCCCTTGTCCACGGTAATTTTCTTTGGTATACATATTCGTGATATAGCCCATTTTACCACTCTTATTTGTGAATGAAGGCGGGAAATCATAGAAGATAATTGCACCAGTAGCAATAGTTTCTTCATTGTCTTCAACGATCCACTCGATTAACGAACCATCACTCATCTTATTGTGAAAAAAAGCATTGAGTTCGCTATCAATATCTTGATTCGGTTCGATCCCTTCATCAACTAATTGCTTTTTTCTTAGATGAACCAATTGATTAATATCATTCATATTTGCTTTACGATAGTACATCTACTCACCGCCCCAACATATGTATTTATTGCTGTACGGAGTTTAGCATATTTCAGAGTGGAAGTCACCGACTAACATAAACATAGAAAAGCTTGCAAGTTCGTGTTGACCATCTTGCAAGCCTAATACCATACAAATATTCAATTCTTCTAAATCAAAGATCTAAAATGCAGTTTGAATCGGAAGAGGCGCCATCTTCTTACCAAGCAGGGAAGTTCCTTCTCCATACATTGTTATTCAAGTTCCATGCATTTCCGCCTGTGAGTGGGGCAAAGGAATGATCAAACTGTAACAATCTTCGTTCACCGGGGGATATAAGCGCTGCATCCAATGTTTCAATTGCTGAAGGAAGAAAGCAATAAAAATAGCCCAATTATTATCATTGGTGGCATTAAAATAAAATATTGAGGCTGGTTGGGACGCAAGATCCCGTATAACAAACGATCCTGGTGACCAAAGTAGCGGAGCGACTGCTGTGGCAATGCTATGTTATGTCAGTGACTTCTTTGAATAATCCTACATTTCTTAGTTCCTTAATATTTCTGTATTTCCTTCCTTTAAATCTATAAATACAGGCTTTTGGACGCTATTAATCTCCTCTATTTCTATGTCTTCAATGTACATAAATCTCAATTGTAATGATTCATTATTTCTGTCATTGTAGATAAGCGTTCCATCACCCGCTACGAGTTCATTACTTAAATCAGCCGTAACATTAAATAAGAACATTACAAATACAACTTTATTTCCGTCTGGATACTGATATTCCATTCGTGGACCTGTATATACTGAAAACAATCTATATTCTTTAATTTGTAAACCCGTCTCTTCCTTAACTTCCCTAATCATTGTTTCTTCTATTGTCTCTCCAGCTTCCATACCACCACCAGGTAATCCCCAATCTCCATAATCCGATCGTTTCTGTAATAGTATTCTCCCTCTATCATCTTTAATAATTGCTCCACCCGTAACAACAATATTTTTTGTCATATTTTAGTCCTCTTATGTTTTTATTATTTGTCTTATTCCCACTGAACTCATCTAACGCCTAATCCACGCACTCGCATATTCTCATGAAGCTTTTCCCTTAATCTTCCTCCGTAGAGTGATAGACGAAGCTATTCATCATCTTCGACTTCGTTGTCATCATATCCGTGGACTCTAGATGCAAAGGATATCTTCGATGCACCAAGTTTATAGATTATGGGATGTGTCTTACTTATCATTGTGTTCACCTCTCATAACATGAGACGTATATAAAAGCCTTTTGTTACGTCAAACTGCCCGTTAGCCATCCATACAGCGCAAGTGCTGCACCACAGATGATGAAAATGGTTAGAATCCGTCAATACTGCTACACGGCTGACTCCAAAGAAGTGGACAGCTTCGCTTATTTTTGGAGCGGATGCTTCGCTCTTTTGTTGTCGAGCAAGCACATCCTCGAACGTTGATGCACTCCGAAAAATGTCTTTTCTACGCTGGCTTTCTTTTATTCGTAAATGAAGTACGTCATCTGGAATATCTAGAAGAATTGATTCATCCGTGAGTGTACCGCACCTCTTCAATCGCTTGGAGAGTCCATTTCTTCTCTGACCTGAATTTTACTAACATGCTTTCAATAAGCTCTAAGGCGATTTCCATTTAACGCCCTCCTAGTAAAAGCTCCCATCTATTTTATACTACCAAACAAACGCTCCCTGCTACAATGGTCAATTAATATCACTGTTAGCAAGCTAAACTGCCCGTTTATTGAATAAAGGCAGCCGATAACGTTGACTGATCGGCTGCCTTATCGTGTTTATTGAGCTATCGATTCCCGTTAGCTTATTTCCGAAATCCCTCGGACAGACCGAGGGGCGATAGCCTCAATGCTGGAATATGGTGTAATCTGATGGATACGCCTTCTAGGAAACACTAACATTTCTTTTACTTAATTTCTTAAATACCGAGTATTCCTTATTGGACTTAATAAAACTTAATATCTTTTCGGCACATTCTATTGGATTCATCTCTTCAGTATTTACTTCAAGGTCATATTCATCAATGCAATATACTTTGCTGAACTGAGAAGCTGCTAGTCCAATTTTTCTATCTCCTCTTGTTTGCTCTCTTCTTATGAGTTCTTCTTTCGAGCATATTACACCTATAAATAATGTAGGCTGATCGACAAATACATCAAGACACTCATTAAACCACTTGTCATTTTCGATTACAGTATCTACTATTACATTCAAACCCATTTCTGAAAACAATTTAATTGTCGAATAGTACATAGAGATTAAGGGATCAAACATTATTTGTGCGATAACTTGCTCATCTACTTCTCTTGTAGGTTCAATATCTGAAAATTTATTATTAAAAAAATCCTTGATAAAATCATCTATTGATAAATGATGAAAAAGAATCTCTTTCTGAGTTATCAGTTCAGTAGAAATACTAGTCTTCCCTGAACTTGAAGTTCCGTTCATCAACACAATGATTCCTTGCTTCAAACGAATCACCCTCACATATAAAATTTGCGTATCTTTCAGATAACGTTATATTCACAAAGTTAATAAAATTATCCAACTCATAAAATATTCAAGAACGATTGAACTATCCTGCCCGATCGTATTATGAGGTCAACCATTTCTTTCTGGTTAATCCTTTTTGATTAAGGTAGCCGGTCGAGCGTTCCTGCCCGTGGGACTTGATCCCCAGCGCTATAATGTCCCCCCCTACTTGTCATCGACCATGATTGAGGCTGGTTGGGACAAAGATCCCGTATCACATGCGATGCTGTGGGGCGACAAGAAGGTTCATAGGGGCTGCTGAACAGAGAAAATAAAGTATTAGCCTCATTCACATAATTAAAAACAGTGGTTGTCATGGGCAAGAAAATAAAGTCCTAGACTGTCGCTGTTTTATTGAATTATCGTGTCTCGTTAGTTCAATCAATTCCTACTTTCTTCTTCAAACTCCTTGATTAACTCCTGGGACCTTTTCATTGCTTCCTGCCTGTCTTTCGCTGGTGCTGTAATCATATGTCCGTTTAATGGAGACCACTGGTCATCATCATTCATAACTTTAATTGTAAATTCAGAGAATTTATCATCAGTATATACCCAACCGTAAGTGAAAATATTAGGCTCTATTCTACCTTTATCATCTATGATTCGAAAACCGGAGAAAATGGTTGTGAAATTATGACCATCGTAATGCAATTTTAATTCTGTTCTATCTTTAGGAATTTGAGGAATCTTACTTCCTTCAAAGTTAATAACACCTTTAAAGGTTCTTTTGCCATTTATATGATTTTGCAATTTCCCATCAAGATGTACTTTTATACGCTCGATTATTCCTTCCGTTCCTAGTTGATAATAAACTCCATTTACTGTCTCTGAGTACCGCTTAGGTATGAAGTACCAAAAAGAGAATATACTTACGATCATTGAAACTATCGTAAGTAAAACAGCGATTTTCCGCTTCATTACACACCTCCTTTATTTTTCCAGTCTCTTCCTTTAATAAATGTAAACCTACTCACTAAGTTGCACTATCCTGCCCGTTAACTTAAAGATAAGGCAGCCGATCGATCTGACCGGCTGCCTCTCTGTATTTATTGAACTAACGTTCCCAGTTAGCTTAATCTCGAACATAAACTACCCTGCCAAAACTGGCAAGGGACGGTGCTTACATATATTGTAACATCAGCATAATTCATTTTGATCATCATCTAAATGAAGATTATCATCTGCTTAGTAACATCACATAGCTCATTTCCACTCTTCTTCCAAAATAGCGTAATAGTATTCATCCCACCATTCATCACCATTTGGTATACATTTCTTAAAATAGCCTTCTCTCCTCATTCCAATTTTATCCATTACTCGGTATGATGGAATATTCTGAGGCTGACATGTAGCTATAATCCTATGTAATTTCATTTTCTCAAAACCATATTTCAATATAGCTTGTGCTGCTTCAGAAGCATACCCTTTTTTGTGATACTTAGGATTAAACACCCAACCGATCTCATAAGTATGATCACCAAAATACTTATAAAAAACAATGTGACCAATGAGAAGATTTTCTTCCATTAATACAACAGGGAAATTTCCAGCGTTATCACCTATGTTTTTATTTATAAACTCCTTAGTATATTCTTCAGAAAAAATCCCTTCAGGTAAATATTTCATAACGTTAATCTCTGATGTATACTCATGTACAGCTTGCCAATCTATAACTTCAAATTTGCGTATCAATAATCTATCGGTTTTTATATACATTCTTCACTTTTCCCCCATCAAAATTATTAATCCATTAATATTTATTTCAATAATAGATGTTAAATACCCTCTAAAATAAACGGTCATTCTTCATCTATACTGCCCGTTAGCACAAACATTGTGTCTTGTTATAATTCACTTACCTTAGTCACGATAAATCCTGATTCATAATTATGATTGAATGTGATTGTAAACATCTTGACTTTCTTGTCTCTTTTATTGTCTATAACTCTTTAGACCGCTGCCAATACATCCAATTCGTAAAAACCACCTTCGACTTCTCTCATATCCGTTACTTGAAATGGGTCAAACCAGTAGACGTATTCTATTCCTGTCTTCAAGTACCCTTTTTCTTGTAGGGCTAGTAGTGTCCTTCTTTGCAACTCTGTTGTTAACATACGTTCCAGTTGTTCTTCTCTTGTTTGGAAATCCCCATAAAGCGACCCATTCAATCGAATCTATTTCTTTAGATAGTATAGTCCCAATGTATAGGACTAGAATTGACATAAATTTTTCTGCTCACCTCATCACCTACCCATAATTTTCATAGTTGGAATTGTTTTATGTATCCAAGAAATTGTTCCGTTATCCTGCCCTTTAGCATAACGAAAAGCTGCCTAGCGACAGCCCCTCTCAGTGTTGAACTATAATGTCCCGTTAGCTCAAGGTATGCCGTACTTCTCTTCAAACTCTTTTATTAGTTCATCCCTTTTATCTTTTCCCACAAGAATCCAAGTTTCATCTTGAAGTCGAGTTGATATTAACTTTTCAGCAGTATCAATTCTTAGGTTTCTACCAAAGGGCGTTAATGCGAGAGAGCAGATAAGTATACTTAGAACTGCAATTCCTACAACCATCCGTTTTAAATTCATGATTCTTCCCTTCCCAAACCGTTCTAATTACTTAAACGAATACAGGAAGAATTTGTTGCGTTAAACTGCCTGTTAGTTGAACAAATAAAAAACGGCTGCCGAAGCAACCGCTATTCCACTAACGTGTCCCGTTAGCCATACATGCAGCGCAAACGCCGCACCACAGATGATGAAAATGGGTAAAATCAGTCAATACTGCTACTACGGCTGGCGAAGAAGGTCGATGAGCTATGGTGCCTTAGAGCCCATCCGTTAGTCTGACTCCAACGACCCCGGTGCATCACAGATTGTCGCTCCCTTTCGGGAAGCACTCATGGGAGATTAATCCTACTCTGGTTTTTGCACCAGCCTAGTCTTTAGTGATTGTAGAACGAAGTTTGTTGTTTTTCTCTCTGCCTAACTTTATTTAAGTACACATAAGGCTCAGCCTTTTTTAAAAAGTGTTTTTCTGGGTCTTCTTTCTTATGTTCTTTTACTAGTTTTGAGCTAATTTAATTTTCATGGGAGCTCAATGATTTTACCCATACATTCTTTAGAAAATTGGTCAGCTTCCAGCAACGCTTGTAAATTAAACGGAGAAATCTTCAAGAATTTCAACTACCTCGATTTTTCCATTAATCAAAAGCTCAGGAAGTTCATTTTTAACATTTCCCTTCCAATACGCCCTAGCCTGTTCTATTTTTAAGGAAAAGGGAACCCCATCTTCTTTCGGTAAAAGGTTTCCATCGCCCTCAAAGAAACTTCCTACAACCCGCAGTTTAACAAGTTGTAAAACTTTTCGATTGTATGAATCAAATATATCTTTCCATTTCAATGCGTCTTCATAGCTTTTAGCATCGTATAAACAGGACAATCTTGAAGGGTATTCAGGATATTCTTGTAGTCTTACCATTTCAACTATAACTTCTCTGATAGCTCTAATTGTCTGCCCTACATCACTAATCGATATTTCGGCATTTTCTTTGTTCATCTTCAAGCCTTCATCAGTATAATGACCGTATAGAATCTGAATAAAGTCTTCGCCTTTGGAATTCAAACGTTCCTTCTCAAAAAAGAAGTGATACAGGGTGTTTTTTTTGGTTGTCATCAAAGTATATCACCTGTCTTAGAGACATTTTTTTCTTAGTAACAATGTGATATACATACAATTCTTTATCTACCAAGGCTTCTCCCCCATCACTATACGTATTTACTTATTTTACCACAACAAAATCAACCTAACTACTACGCTAAACTGCCCGTTAGTTGAACAAAGGGCTACCTCTCATTATTGAACTATAGTGTCCCGTTAGCTTAAGACAAACTATCGTTACTTAATCTTTCGCATTGCACCTAGAACAATATTGTATCCGTCAGGATCAAGGATATGGGCATTCTTAAATTCCCAATCGCCGTGTGCTCCCGTAAACGGTTCTATTCCGATATTGCCACCATTCACACACACTTCTTCGACAAATTGGTCTAGTTCCTCCCAACCGATGTTCAGGAAAGTATCCCAGCCGTAGTCAGGACCTATCCATTCTGTAGGATAATTCGGGCGCTTTGCAGAGACGACATTTGGTTTTACATCCTCGCTTGAAACAGCTTGCTGAAGTATGAAAGACACTTCATCGCGTTCCGCATGTCCCCAATCATCCACAGAACATCCGAGGCAATCACGGTAATAGGACTGCGATTTCTGCAGGTCTGAAACTAGACGAACCTGAATCGGTTTTCCCAGTATTATTTTGGACTTTTCTTTCTTTTCGATTACTTCTTCATTCACACAAACCCCTCCATTTTTTGGTAGAATTATGTAAAATCATTCGGCATCATTTCGATATATCCTTCACGAGAAGTAAAAACAATTATGATTACGTTAAACTGCCCATTAGTTGAACAAAGGCAGCCGATCTATTGACCGGCTGCCTTATCGTGTTTATCATTAGCGCAATGTAGTACGACAGGTGCCGATGAGAAACACATGATTGTCGTATGGAGTAAAATAGTCACTTTCTCTTTACTGGTATCCATATTTCCCCAGTAATGTGGCCTGGCATTCCATAATACATTTCAAAACTAGGGGCTTCAACCTGTTCGTATTCAGATGTTGGAAACCACTCGGAATATATTCGTTCCCATAGTTTTTGCAAATCACATTGCGGATCCGGGAATATAGCCCATGTTAATGCCGGGACAGAAAGTCTTGTAAATCTCTCTGGAATTTCAAGTCCCTTTGGTAAATGATAACATATCATGTATTTGAAAGATTCTGCAGTGTGATCATATAAGGCAGCGTGCAATACAGTGTTACTAAAACGTCCCAGAAAATCGTTCATAAGTTCAACACTGCCATCATCATCACATTTTTGACGGAAATGAGGAACTTCAGAAAATGCTGTTTGTCTGTCCGAATTTATAAGATCATTAACTCCAAACATCTCAAAATACCCTTTTTGTTCAATTCGATAATTCATTTCGATATCTCCTTTTATTGAAATATGAAAGGACATTCGCGGATAGGCTTTTAGAGAGACGCCTTTATCGCGCGCAGACATCGGCATTATCCCATGAAGATTCTTAAACGCCCGTGCAAACGCTTCTGGCGAATTATATCCATATTTCATAGCTACATCAATAACCTTAGCATCTTTTGTTTGCAGTTCAAATGCTGCCAATGTCAACCGTCGACGTCGAATGTACTCAGATAACGATACTCCAGTAATAAACGGAAACATTCTTTGAAAATGATAGGTAGAGCAACAGGCTCTCTGCGCTATTTCATCAAATGAGATATTGTCCGCTAGATTTGTTTCGATATATTCCATGGCGTTCTTCATCCTGTCCAACCAATCCATCGTTTTCCCTCCCTTCAATATAAAATTTAACGCAGATAGAAAATGATTACCGTGCATTTTCTGCACAAAAAAGTCAGCATGTCGATGATAATCCATCTCTTTGTTGTACCATTGAGCAAATCTATCCGTTAACGTAATGCCGTTCCCGGTCTAATACTATATTTTCTCACTCCACTAGTTTATTTTCTTTTAACACCAGCCTAATAATTGGCTTCACTTGAATTATGCATTTTTAAATTCTTGAATTCTTGAATAGATCTACCTTTGTCATCATTAGACTCATAATATGAATTGTTTGAATAACTTTTTATTACGTTCCTCCAAAATGCCTGAGCTGGATAGTTTCTTTCAACTTGCATTACTTTCCAATTCCCCTTATATCGATCAAAAATCTGAATTGCAACTTGTTTACCTATACCTTTTCCATTATATTTCTTAAGAATGGAAAACTGTTCAATTTCAAACGACGGTTTACTATTTGTCATTTTCACAATAACAAAGCCTAACAATGTCCCAGTTGACTTAATAAAGAAAGAACTATATTCGTCTTTAGATAAATATTCAGTGACTGGAGCTTTCCTAAACAAACCCTCTTTATTAACTTCGAAATTCAAATATTGACTAAACTCATAATCATAGAACTCGAACATATTTCGCAAGATGTGTTCCTCATTTAATCGCACTTCTTCAATATAAACATTCACATATCTCATCCTGTCTTTTTGATAACTTCCAAATTATGAAGTTATATCCTATTCAATATTGCTAATGAATTCGTCTATATGGTTAAATTATCGTGACCGTTAGCTTAATGAAAAGAGCAGGATACCGAAGCACCTGCTCATCAATGATTAATTGTTCAACTATCGTTTCCCGTTACCTTAAAACCTAAATCGAACTGAATGCAAACATTATTTCAGATTCGCATACCAATTCATTATTTACCGTGGCGACGCCCTTTCCTTTGACGATTTGTCCCTTGATTCGAATTACATCAAATACAAGAAGGAGTTGGTCTCCTGGTTTTACTTGTCGTTTGAAACGACAACTATCAATACCAGTCAGTAAGCCTATTTTATGATTGTTGCTCTCAACGTTGGACATAGCGATTCCACCGACCTGTGCCAGTGCTTCTACAATTAAGACTCCAGGCATTACGGGATAGTCAGGGAAATGACCGAGAAAATAAGGTTCATTAATGGTTACATTTTTAATTCCAACAGCTCTCTTCCCCTCATTAATCTCCAATATTCTATCGACCAAGAGAAATGGATTCCGATGAGGAATAATCTCTTTAATTCTTTCAATATCAAGCATGGATTTGCCTCCCTAATCGGTTTATTACCATTTTATCGCCTTTGGATTAAACCGGCCCGAAAAAAACTCAACATAACTTTTGTTAAACTATCCTATCCGTTAGCGTAATAACTGCTCGAAATCAATAACCAAAGGGTATATACTCTCCATTGAAATGATAATGGTAGCCGTTATCTATTCGGACATATCCGAGTATACAATGATCTCTATCCCTGTATGAGACACTAGAGTAGTTTTTATTGTCTTTATTACCTTCAGCAATCAAAATTTCATTGTCTTCACAAGCTAAAACAATTCCGATATGATCGTGAGAATTATCGGAGAGAAGCTTATCGAAAATAACAATATCACCACGTGCCGGATTAAATTCTTCTTGTTTAGCGTCATAGAAAAATCTAGTTTCGGGCAGCTGAGCCCAATCCAACCACGCACCAACCCCAGCTAGACGATACATTCGGTTAGGATATCGAATTGGAAGAAGTATTCCAACCTGCATACAGCAATAGTATACAAATGCAGCACACCAATTACCTTCTAGTACTTTATAGATATCAGAGTCCGGCCAATACTTGCAAATTTCCCGATAACGTTCATCTTCCGGTACCCCGATTATGTTTTGCCCTGCGAGCTTTTCCGCAAAATCAGCCAGCCTAAGTCGACTGTCTTTAGTTTTTCTATTTAATGCTTCCGCATCTACGATAAATTCCGTATCTACATTTCCCTCCGGGATCCCTAATTCAATAAATACATTTTGTAGTCTATGTATATCCGTCTTAAGCAAATGATTACCTGTATTTTGAAAGTACATCTGCAATAAAATAGCGTCTTTAATAACTTCCTCATCTGGTCCATGAACTCGATGTCTATCATCTTGATAAAAGATTGACCTAAGAATTACTGACATCTCTTCGTCGGTAAAGATTTGGGTGCTACGTATTATAGGTCTTACCGCGTCTGCACTGTTGTGACCAGGAAAGTTATTAATTCCAGTTTTATAGAAATAAAAATCATGTAGCACCCCCGCGGTCGCAGCGATTTCCGAATCTTGTCCTCTTCTCATAGCGAGCATCGAAGCGAAGGTAGACACTCCTGAAAGATGAGCCCAAGCCTTCTGATTCTTGAAGTTGCTCTGCATTTCATAAACAAGGGATCGAACAATTTCAAGTCGCTTAGATTTCTTCTCACATATCATAATTAATTCCCCAATCCCCGAACTAACACAGGCTTATGTCCGTAGCCTCTCTGTACTCATAAAACTAACGTATCCCGTTAGTTCAAGCTTTAGCTCAACGAGTCATTTGAGGATATATCTCGTTAGGTGGTCTGCTCAATCGAGTGTCCAGTTTATAATATTTTGTTACCCAATGGTTTAATGACTTTGCTTTGAAACCAAGACTCTTATACAATTTTATTGCAGGATTGCCTTTCACAACCCCGAGTGTCACGATTTCCCCACCCCTTCGCACAATTTCATTTACAAGAAATGAAATAAAAGCTCTGCCGTATCCTCGTGATTGAAGATCTAGACGAACGGACACATGACTCAGTTCAAAACCGTCAATAATTCCGACTGCTGCTATTTCACCATCAATAAGCATCACGAATCTATTGCTTCTATCTTTGGCGAATCTCATCCGCTCTGTTTCGTTAGGAGGATAATAATAAGACGGAAGAATCCCCACGCGTTCATGCATTTCGTAAAAAGCTATTTCGCAAATGTTATGGCATATTACATAATCATCATCTTCGTATTGCCTTACAGTGATATTAGTCTCAGGAAGAAGTACACCTTCACGCTCCATGATAAAGGATGAATAACTAATGTAATAACCATGCTTATATAAAAATTGCTGAGAACAACGGTCGCCATCTATACAGAAACCTATCGAACGTTCTACTGCTACATTTTGAGAAAGTATTTTATCCGCCTTTTCCATAAGTGTGGCACCGATGCCCATTCTTCTGTATTCTTCGTTAACAAATATCGTCGTCAACGCTCTTCTCTTAAAGCCATCAAAAGAGAGAAAACCTACCGTGAAGTCGTTGTAACGAGCAACAAATATACCGTCTGAGCGCATTTTGTTACTCTGTTGAAACACATTAAATTGTTCATTTTCACACAACATGGCTGTGATTGAAGCTTCGTCCCTTTCGGGTTTATAGGGTTCAATTTTCAGTTGTTCCATCGGCATTCACCTTTGACCAGAAGTTTAGTTTTGCTGCAATTTTCATAAATCCTCCTTAATCCTTAGGACTGGAGCTAATACGTACTCTATAATAATTAGACCATAATTTACAAAAATAGGTTTCTCTATACTATCCGATTAGTTGAACAAATAAAACGGCTGCCGAAAACCGCTATTCCACTATCGTTCTCCGTTAGCTTAGTTTCTAAAATACAAATTCTGTCTCGTTGTTTTCCTTATCAAGATATATAACCCTACAGGAATCTTTCCAACTATCCCAATTTAATATGCTATCAACTTCCACACGGAATAATTCATTATATGGTACATTCATGGGATTAGAAAAATCATAAAAAACAAGTTCATAGGGGCATGCCCAATAGCATCCATCAATCACAATTAGTTTTTTTTGTTGAAAATAAATTATTTCCCCCCAGCAAAATCCATGCCCTTTATAAGCCTCTTCGGGAACATAATGAATGGTTTCTTTATTTGATAAATTAACAATTGAATACCCCTGATAATCTAACCCACATAACAGATATTCTGTGCCATTTACCCCCAACCAACTGAATAAGAATGGGTCATAATTTCTATATATTATGTCGATGATTTTATGCTCACTATCCGTAACAATCCCTTTTGTGTAATTATATCTGATAAAACCTTCAACATGGTTATAGTGATGGATTTCAAGTTTGAACTTTCCTGAAGTTGAATAAATAATTTCAGTTTTCTCAGAGATGTAAAATTCATCTTGAAAATAGTACATCATCTCAGCTCTTTCACTGAGAAACTGTGAGTCCTCAACAATATTCCTCAAATTCTTTCACCTCGCCTTAGTATTACAAATTGTACCATATTTTCAGACAGGCTATTACGCTATCTTCCCGTCTAGTTGAATAAAGGCGGACTTTAAGGGGGAATCTGCTTAGGATCACCATGAATCCCCTCGCGTTGAGGGGATTTTTCCTATTGCAATGCATTAGGTGTCTCCTAACATTTCCTACAAACGCTAATGATAGATGAAGATGACGGAGAGAACGGCGTTTTATCCCAGTCAGCATATTGATGTTCGACGCGAAAGCCGTGACGGGTTAATAAAGATTGCAGCGTCGCCTGATCTGTGAACCGACAAGCAATTCGGGAAGTGGTTCGTTTATCCCCCGAATCACGCATCGTGACCCAATGCATGATATGCTGGCTAGCATCGTAACATTGTGTGCCTGATACCTTGACGTTTTTCCCATCCTTATCAATAAAAGATCCCCATTCTGTCTCCTCTTGATCGGATAAATCCGTTCCCTCCGGATTACGGGTCTCGAATGCAAAGATTCCATGGGGTTGTAAATGTTTGTGAACGGTAGTAAGCAAATCGTTTTGATCTTGATCACTTAAGAATGCCTGAAATGCATTGCCAGTCAAATAAATCATCGAAAATCGCTTGTCCGATTCGAAGGTACGGGCATCGCCTTCCATAAAAGTAACAGTCAACCCTCCCGCCTTCAACCGCGCATATGCGAGCATCGCCGAAGAGATATCTACACCGGTCATCGTTATGCCGGCTTTCGACAGGGGTATCGTAGTTAAGCCTGTACCACAAGCAAGTTCTAATACTTCGCCAGGACTCGATCTAGCAAGCTCAAGATAGAACTGATATTTGTCCATTTCACCGTCAAATTCAAGATCATAATTTACCGGATCCAAATATTCTTCAAGATTGCTATGTTCAATCAACGTCATTCCCCTTTCATTTAATGTTGCATCGAAGAAAAATAATTTCTATAAGGAAAAACATGTGCTTATTTAGACGCAGAAAGGATAATCTAAATGAAAGCCCTATCGACAGCCATCTTGCTTAACAGTATTATTTTACTTTTTTTTTGATAATCCGTTTGGTAATACATAGATATAATCAATTTTTATCGAACCTTACATAACTACTCTTTAAGTCGATAATCAGTACGTTATTCTGCCCGTTCGTATTATGAGGTCACCAGATCTTTCTGGTGGACCTCATTTTTGTGTGGTCGTAAGATAGCGGTAGCCGGGGATCGAACGTTTCTGCCCGTGGGAATCGGATCCCGAGAGCTATACAGTTCATCCCCCCTACTTGTTAAACCATGATTAGGCTGGTTGGGACAATGATCCCGAATCACATGCGATAATGTGGACGACAAGAAGGTTAGGGGTTGCCG
>NZ_CAKMAB010000069.1:0-19969 GCF_924513355.1 Paenibacillus pseudetheri | reverse complement strand
CGACATGTAATTTTACTTTTAAAGAGGCTGGACTTCTTTTAGACATTAGAAAAACTCCCATCATTGTAGCAGTAGAAATTTTTGTTTTTTCTACTGTCTACTATGATGGGAGCATATCAAATCCCCTCGCGTCTTCCTTAAGTGTATCTATGGGCATCTCTACCCTAAGTAGACCATCTTATTTTGAATCTACAACCGGAACCGAAGCTGGAGCTGCAACTCCCCCTTCATTCTTCTGCAAATTCTCTTTCACTTCTTCAGTCCCTAAGGACTGTACAGGAGCGCCGATGCTAAAACTGCCGATGATCTTCCCAAGTGTAGCTTGGTCAAAGTCTTCTTGAGCGTAAAGTTCAACGGTATAGCCATCTTTTTCCCAAATCACAATTCCATTTGCAAAATAAACCTTAGTTCCGTTGATTACTTCTGTCTTCACTTCTTCTGTAGTGCTGATCCCATTGTCGCCGCCCTTGGAGATTAGGAAATTAACAGCTTTATCCCCGGAGTTATACTGCACTTCAACCATGCTGGTCCCCTGAAGAACCACATTCACAAACGCATAGTCTGCCATCCAGGTGGGTGCCGGGAAGTTCATTCCAAGCTCCGCACGTGCTTCATCCAGGCTCAACTTAGCTGCAACCGGCAATTCAATGGCAACATTCTCCCCGCCTTTACCCTCTTCAGATGGAGTCATGGACTGTGCAGCCGAAGGGATTTCCTTATCGTATTGCGTGATTTCGAGATTTCCCACTTCAAACTTTGCCATGATCGATTGGAACATTTCCTGTGCATAGGAGGTTGCAGAGAATGCTCCACCCAGACAAATGACTGCACTACCAATCACTATTGCATTTCTCCAGCTGCTTTTTTTCATCCTTATCCCGTCCTTTTTCTCTGATTTGGGTTCAAGAGCTCCGTGGTCCAGCTTGTATACTAAACGGTTATAAATTCTTTCCTTGGCGGCAGTGTTATCCTGTTCAACATTCTCAAGCAGCTCTATGGTTTTGCTGAATTTTGTGAGATCATCATTTTTTTTATTCATGGTTGAATCCTCCTGCTTTTAAGGAAATATGCAGTTTCTTCAGACTTCTATGCAAAACGACACCAATATTGGACTCACTGACTCCCATGATCTGTGCGACTTCGGAATTTTTCAGCCCAGCCCCATATTTCATTGCAATGATATTACGTTCCTTCTCACGCAGCTTGGAGAGCGCCTTGAACAGTGCTTGATTATTATCCTCACGAATCGCCAATTCCTCCGGAGACGGCTTGGGAAATATGAGCTCCAGCAAAGAATCTAGTGAGGTGTAGCTTCTTTTCTTCTGCCCCCGGAAGTAATCCGTCACAGCGTTCCTTACAATGGCAAACAGCCAAACCTCAAAATTCGATTTTTCTTCTGAAAAGCTGTAATACTTGCACATCACCGTCTCAAACACCTGACTGCAAATGTCCTCCGACACGTGGTGGTTATTAATACGATAACTAATATATTTGTAAACACGTTTGTAGTACGTATCGTACATCCGGGTAAATTCCTCTTTTGACATCATGGTATCACGTGATCTTTCGATATTCTTGTAACGGTCCGCAGTACCCTGGATAACTTCCATCTTCACCCTCCTTCCACCTCACCTTCATCGAAAAGCTAAACAAATTGCGCAATTTGTTGTGAAGAAACTTACATAAGTTAATACGTAGAAAAGCCCAAACCATTAACAAATGTTTTGATTATTGTGGGATGGTGGGAAACGGGTGAAAGATCACAGTCTGCGAAAGCGGCGATACTTGAGTTGCGGGGTGGATATATGTGTGGGGCAAACTGTTATCATAACATGTTCATTCCAAGTACCGTCTATTAACAGGATGTTTTGTATTTGCCCAATTTAAAAATCCTGCCATTATCCAGCGGGATGCTTGATAGATTAGCAGGACAATAACCTTACTTCATTTTCACTAACTTTAAATATTCCGAACTTCCACAACCTTCCCTAAATCCACAAACTGCTCATGATCCACCTTCACCTTCACTCTGCCCTTTCGGCGCTTCTCACGCCATTCACGAAGATCTTCCTCCGTTTCTAAGCGAAGCTCCGCGATTTCTAGCGCTCGGTCTAGGACATATTTGCTTGTATAAAGGACTGTATTTATTCCCTGTCCCCCTAAAGCAATGTGAGGCTTTAAAGGTATCCATTCCTCGACTGTAAATCTAACATAATCTCTCTCTTCCTTATGAGGCTCAGGGACAATCTCCTTTATTTCCTTCCGTTTCACCACTTCCCAATCTACCACTTTACCCACCCAATGAATCCCTGTCTTTGCAGGATCGAAGAATTTCCTTCTCGATTGGCACATGGCTACATATTCGATTTGGGTTATTATCTTCTGGCTTGCAAGGTTCTTCAAAGGTACATGGTAAAAAGAATGCTGCCTCGCCACCTCGACTTGTTTGGGTCCCCGGACAGAACCAACAAGCACATTTTTGCCCGCCAGCTGGTTGGCATAGTATTCTTTCGTCCCGCGTGGACGGGTGGAACGCTCGTATGCTTTTTCCGGACTATCCTGAATAATCTCATCCAAGAATTTCTCTACCAGGCTTGTAGAATTCGGTAGGAACGGCAAAGCGCCAATATTCAATAGCTCGATGCTTTTGTAGAACTGGTGTGTCTTATACCGCTCCTCATCCGGATAGGGAAATAACACATAGGCACCGAACATGCTTCGTTCGTATTCCCCCGAGTCTTTCTCCTGATACACTATGGCGTCCCGGTAACGGTGCATCGTGTTGATGTCATCCTCTTCAGGTCCAGGTTGTCCATATTTCTGATGATAGGAAGTCAACTCATAAGCAGGATTTAACCGGTACTTTGCATCGAAGACATACTTATACTCTTTGATTTTGCCAGCATCCTTCTTCTTGAGTGTCAGTACATTATCCGGACGCTGATTGAGTGTCGGTGTCTTATCCGAGCCAGGAATCGTATTATAATACAGGATGAACTGCTCCCCGTTAACTGGATTCTCGTACACCATCTTAGCGCTCTGCGAGCGGTCAAGCGTAACAAAAATACCGTTCCGATTCACCTTAATAATATCCTGCTTCACCAGTTTATACTTCTGCCCCAGGAGCTGATTCAACTTGAGGAAGCACCAGTATTCATAGAGCTGCGCGACATCCTTCATAGATAGGCGCAGCAGGTCGCCTTGGATCGACAAGCCTTTGAGCAGCATGAGATAACAGCGATAGACTTCGCGGTAGCCAGGGGCCATTTGCAGCACCAGCGTAACGGACATCTGCCTCAGTACTCCAACCTCACGCAAAAAATCCATCTTGAGCACCCGCTCTAGTTGAGTGAGCATGGTGTCTAACCTTTTTATAAGTAATGGATCTGGGGTTCGGTTTTTTATCTTCCAGCGACTCTTGAGCTCTTTCAGCTTTCCATGAATGCGTTCCAGCATCCAGCGGATGAACCGGTTCTCATTAGTATCGTAGGCGAGGCGTCTTCGTGTCTCCATTAAATGTGTGGCTGTGTAATTTCGGCTGCCGATGCTCAAGAATCCATGGTTCATGTCTTCTCTTAATCGTTCAGGATGCTTCGCGAGCTCGCGGATGTTCTCTCTTCCTGCCTTTTTGACCCGATTGGCATCTACTAGTCGGCAGTCCTGAAGCAGAGCGTAATTGGGATTCTTGTTAATCCGCTCAACGGCATCCAAGAGCTGTCTAAACACATGCTGAAGTATGGTGAAAAACTCCGTCAGGCTCTGATGCTGCGTCTCCCGCAAGCCTGTTAGTTGGTAGGTTTTGCGCAAAAAATCAAAAGCCAAGTTATAAATCTGCTCATTCACTTCATTTAAAATATTCTGGTAATCCAGCTTGTAATCCATTTTAGAGGGGAAGATCTCCATCTCTACCCGCAGCAAAGCCTGTCCTGAACTGCGGATCTCCCATTCCGTCAAACCGACCTCATTCCCAAAGTTCAGCACACCCGCAAGAATAGACTCACCTAGGGGCTTAATTGCCTGCCGAAGTAGCACATTTTCATGATAAAAAGAGAGGTTAGCAGCGGTCTTCCTCTGGATCACCAGCTCATACGACTGTGTCTCATAAAAACAAGGAAAAACAGACTCCCCCGGCTGCCAGTCCACCATCCCGTGAGCTTCAGGAGAAAACACTTTAATCTTAACATTACCAAGCCGTTCGGAGCATGTAATCCCAAACTGAGCATTTACCCACTCCTGACTAGAAGAACGATGAAGCTGCAAGGTCTCCACAGTAGGATGATATGGCCGTCCTTGCAGAAAAAGCGTAAAAAGCTCCGTTTCTACACGGAGCAATTCTACCGCCTGATTAAGAAAGCCAGTATGAGGTGAATCCATCTTCCTCCAGCCTCCTAAGCATAAAAGCCAATTTACGCGCACTTTGTGGATGTTTGGCTGTAGGGAGAGTTTGTCCAGCAGCCCATTTCAGGTAGAGTGGAGAAGCATCATTGTCCATAAGATCTTCAATATTTACCGTCACACCAGATCCGGTACCAAGAGCCCCTTTCATCAATTTCAATAATACCCGGCGAACCGAAGAATGACTTCCTTGAATACGTGGTAGTATCTTTTGCAGCAGTTGCCAGTCAAAAGCTTCTTCCTCACTCATCAGCTTGTACCGTTCGTTATAGATCATATAGAAGCAAATCGCATCCCGTACCCGAAAGCCCACATGAGCGTGGATGTCCTCAAGTAAAGCATTGATCTTAACCAATCTCTCTGTCGTCCGGACAACGAGTTCTTTATTGGTATCATAGGCATCCACTAGCTGCAAATAATCGGAGCGCAGAAAAAGATGATTTAGTTCGGCAGCGTCAGAGTTATCATTGGTCTCTACCTGCTCATTGAAATCCGGATACTGTTGCAGATTAATGTAATTAAATTCTAGTGTGTTGGCTCGGTCCAGTACCTTTTTGCTAAAAGGATGTGTCGTTTCGTCCATGTTCACAGTCCCGATTAAGAACACATTCTCCGGGATACCAAGGCTGCCAAACTTCACTTGATCCTCAGACGTATCCAGCATGGTAGAAGATATGAGATCCTGTGTCTGGATCTTTCCCTCCTGCCAGTCCTGTGTTTCCAGCACACTTAGCAGGTCACTGAAATAATGCTCTACCCGCGCCAGATTCATCTCATCCATGCAGATAAAATAAGGCTTATGCTGATTCTCCAGTTTCCGTGCCTCTACTAATACTTCCGTGAGCGGACCCGGTTTGAACCTGCCCGAAAGATCCTTGTATCCCAACAGATCCGCAGGATCACTCCAATCTGGACGCACTGGGATCAAGGTAAACTGGCCGTTATTTCCCGTTGCACCAAGAGCCTCTGCAAACAGCTTCACCAACCGAGTCTTCCCTGTACCCGATATCCCCGCCAGGATGACAAAAGGCTTAGTCTTTAGCGAGAGGTAAAAGTTTTCAATAAGGTGCTCAGGGAAGAAGAAACCTTTGCGACGGATGTGGGATTGGATTTGGTGGAGTAATGTTGTAATCGTAGAATCTGTCGGTGGTAAAATAGGGATCACCTCATGCGCGTTCTCCATATTGGAGGCAGCCTCATCTTGATCTAGAATGGTAAAATCAGGCCAAGTGACCTCTGCAGTTAGCGATTGAAGCACTTGAAGTCCTTGACTTGAAAAGCGAAACAGATATCCTTGATTAACTCCGCCTCCAGAATGAAGCGGACCTTGGGTTAAGTTCACTTGCATAATTTGCTGATTAAACTGTTGTAGCATAATGGGTGGGGTGAGCTCCACATACTCTGTTCGAACCAAACGACCATCCTCTTGCCAGTTCGTATTGGCCATAGAGCCTGGTTTGGGTGCTTCCACCGCCGCCTCTGTTACCTGGCTTACATAACGAATAGCTTTATTTGAATAATGGAGGATGATATCTCCTTGTTTAACTTCCTTCATCGTCTCCCAATGATATAGCTTTCGGCCTTGCGAATTCAGTAAGGGCGCCCACAGAATCCCCTCTTCCTTCTCCGCTTGAATAGTCGTCCCCTGATTCACCCACCAAACATTAGGCTTCGACTTAAACGGTATAAACTCTAAACGGTATTCGAAAGGAACTCCTGTGGCAAAGAAATCTATGTATTCAGCTTGATCTTCAGGAACAACAACCTGAGGTCTCTTCGCATCATCTGCTTGTTGGTTCGTTCTCTCTTGCATAATGTAGGAATAGGAATGCGAGAAGGTTTCAATTAACAAATTCTTCAACGTTTGATTTCCGTTATAACGGAGTTGAAGAGCTTCCCGACCAGCAGATACTTGATCAATTTTAAATAATGTGGCTTCATAGTTCCGATCTTCATGGACCAGCTTAACTTTTCGCCCTTCACCTAAACTAGGCTGTTGACCTTGATTAGCTTCCAAAAAATCCGGATGAAACTCAACAGGAATATGAGTACCGTCACGAAAAATGGAAAAGTCAACCTTTTTCCGACCGATTAAGTTAGGGATCTCTGTATCCTTCCACCAGCTTCGTAGTTGTTTGATCATTTATGTTAACTCCCTTAGTACAATGATAGGTAACTCACAGGTATTTCTAGTTCTTCCCCTTTATTCTCTGTACATGAAGCTTGCGAATCTCCGCATCGGTTATATTGGCCTGAAGCAAATGCTCATAAATCGTTTGTATTTCCGCCGTAGAGATAGAAGGTTCAGGAGTTCCTGTTTTTAAACTGATCAGCTTCCTAGAGATAAACTCACTTAGTTCCACATCATAGACAACCAGTTCGTCCGAGTGGATTTTCCGAAGATCCGGATCAATACTGAACCGACATCTCATCGTGAATGAAACCATAGAGATAAATTTCACTGCAGCTATACCTTGTATCAGGCTCTCGATGGCCTTTATATGTCCATAGTTTTGCTTCAGCGGATTATACATCTTGTAACGATTGCTCACTGACCATTGTTGATCCGTTCGCCCACCTTTAATTTCTCCATTGTAGTTTTTCGTCTCAATGACAAATAAGCAATACGGGGAAATAACAACATGATCAATCTGAGTGTAGCCTGTTCGAGACTTGGGATTAGAGAGCATTAGATCGCTTAACGATTTACACTCCTTAGGTAGTTGATCAAGTTGGATATTGATTTTATGTTCGCCTAGCTCTCCAATTCGTGTGGAAGCAACCTTTGGTCTCGACTTGGAAGCTTGTGCACTTCGCACAGGCTGTGGTGGCTTAGTGTCGGATTTTTTAAAGAGAGACAATAGCGCTTTAAACATAGCAAAACCTCGTCTGATCTAGATTTACAATATGTATGGTTATTCGACAATATGGGAAGATATCCCTTTATTAAAGTCATGAATGGAGGTCTGCCCTCTTTTTGGATGAACAGCATCTAAAAAAACAAAAATTCCAAATATCTGGACAGTAAAAAGTTCTAAACTTCTAAGAAGCCAGCGAATCCTCGTCAATATTGGATGTATTCTGCTTGGATTTAATTATCTTCGTTATGGATAAGTGAGGATTTTGAACAAACAGCCGAAAAATAGACTTGCGTAAATAAGCGGCAACGGTAGCCTCGGACACCACGGCATGGGAAGGCGTACGCAAATAGCGGAAAAACAACGCTGGCGTCCGGCTTGAAAAGCGCAAGGCGATCAATTGCAGCAGTCCCATCGCGATGCACTGGCACATAACAAAACCTTCGATCGCTTGAATCGTTTGTTCAATCCGGCGCCGATCCTGTTCGTCTTGTACTGCTTCGAGCGGGTGGGCTTCCTCTTTCTTCAGAAAGCGGTTCAGCTTCGGCATGGACTTGCTCCAGAAACGGTAGCCGAAAGCTCCGATGACCTGTTTCATTTCCCGGAACGTACACTCGATTTTGAAGCGATAACCGTACAAGCGAATGATATCTGTAGCCGAAAGCGTGAGATCCGTACTGGCCAGAATGGAGTAGCGGCCCTGATGAATCACCAGCACAAAACGCAATTCCTGATACCAACCCTGCCCCCAAAGCAGATCCAGACAGAGAAATTCAACCGTCTCTTCCTTACCGTACAGGGGAACGATGGCGGTTTGAAAATCGGCAGCACGAGTCGAGAAGAGTTCCTTCAGTTTGACCGATTCACCTTTTTTCGGGGGGCGGCCCCGTCCGGGTTTCTTGGCAGGAGGGCGTTCGTAGGCCACCACATTGGACTTGGCTTTCGTCACTAGATGCATCCGGGCTTCGGAACCTGAATGGCACGCTTGCAGCCGCTGTAAGGCTGGAACCGATAAGAAATACCGATCCAAGAGCAGCAACGCTTGGCCGAAGCCCTTCGCGGCCTCAAAGCCTTGTTCGATCATCTGAACGACATGGGAGGGCCTCTCTGGCTCAGCGTCTGTTTGCTTCCAGCCCAGGATGGTTTGGATGCCGTCTTGCAGATTCATGAACAAGGGCAAACAGAACCATTTTCGGGAATCACCAACCAGAATGCCGATGGCTCCAAACAGATGGCCGAAAATATATTCGCCCTTGGAGACGTTTTCGGATTCCTGGTGAAGCTTCTTGACGCCGGGCATCCGGCGACCTTCCTTGGCCTCTTTCATCCCGTCGCCGACAAGGACGACACGATCCTGAATCACCAGCAGAGGCGCAGACCGTCGAACGACCTGAAGCCACATCTGCCGTAAAGAGGGCAGAGACCAGGCGGAAGAACGGAAGAAGTGAAGGAGCGTTTCATAACAGCGGCCACTCAGGGAGAGATCCCGAATGACCGAAGTTACACCGAGATGGTCGGAGCGCAGCATAAAGCCAACGACGATAACGACAAACCACTCGAACGTGGCTTGTCTGGAGAAACAAGAACGGAAGGGCAGTAAAAGTTCATTCAAAGTTTTGAGCATAGGTATGGTCAATCGCTCGGAAATGGGGTAAACTGCTTGTTGTAACCCATTTGGCGATTATTCCTTTCTTGTGAGAATTAAAGGATACCATAATTCGCTCGATTGGGTTATTTTTCTATGCGACAATTTTTCGACAAGAACTTTTGACCGTCAAGTACATAATTAGAATCATTTATTTAAATTTTGATGAATTTGCTTAGCCTGATCGTAATTTGTTGCAGGAGAACTGATGATTAATGTATTTTTAGGATCATATTGGATATTAAGGGAATCACTGAGTTCCTTGTTTAATAATACGCTATATTGATGGCTTTTATTATCATAGAAAATCCGTCCTAAAATCGTCTTTTCTTTTCCATTATATGAATTTAAATTTAACCCGGGAACAAATAGTACGGTGGAATAATTAATGTTGCCAATTTTCATTGATCCTCGAAAACCATTATCTTTATGATTAAAATCACCCATTAGTTCTACATTGATTTTTTCGGAAGTACGACCATCAAGACTATATATATAAGCAGGAGAAGTAATATTAATTTTATCGCTTATTGTCCAGCCCCCAAAAATAAAATATAGTACTATAGCAATTACGATAAAACCTAATAAAAAATACTTCTTCATCAAACCCCTCCTCGTATACTATATAAGTTTAACTAAAGATTCTCGAATCATGGAATGGATTACCGTTTCATACGTCGAATAGATAAGGAGAACAAACGAGACGAGTGAAGATTATGGAAATCCAATCAGTAGAGATCAACAGGAATGGAAAAGCGGTTGAGGCAAGAGGAAAATCGCCAATATATGAACGTTATCAGACGATTTATTTGCATGCGGTAAAACAAATGTCGGTGTTCGAAATTGCAGAGATCATTCTTAGAAATCCTGTAACGGTAAGCACTTACATCAAATCCTATCAAAATAAAGGGTTGGATGGTTTGGTTATGGGTGTCTCTACAGGAGCACCTGAGCAGTTAACCACAACTCAAGCAGATTATCATCACGAATCTTCCGCATAAAGTTGGCTTTCCTTCTAAGCACAATTGGACACTAGCTCTAGCTGCTGTTTATGCGAAGCGTGAGTTCGAACGATGCTACACCATTGCCGGCATGGCCAAACTGTTGCACCGACTGGACATACGATATACCAAACCAACGTACACGCTGGAAGCCGCTGATGAAGCCAAGCAAAAGAGGCTTGTCGACGAACAATTTCCCCAGTTAAAAAAGACTGATGAATGACGAGATCCATCACTTATTGTTTGAAGACGAAAGCATGATCCGGGATTATCAAGCCTTGCAGCACACTTGGTTCGAGAAAGGCAAGCAACGAATGATTTCCACCACAAGGAAACATTGCGGCGTGAAACTGCTGGCGACGGTCGACGGTCGATTACGTAACGGGTGAAGTGGTATGGCAAGAAGATGAGCAGTACAAAGCTGAAACGTTTTTAGCTTTTCTGAATGCTGTTCTTGACCACTACCCTACAATCAAGATCGTGATGGTGCTGGACAATGCCCGCATTCATCATGCAAAATTACTGGAACCTTTTCTGCAAGAACAGAAAGATCGGTTGGAATTTGCCTTTTTGCCTCCCTATAGCCCCTAATTTAATATTGTGGAAGGACTTTGGAAATGGCTGAAATCCGATGTAATCAATAATGTGTTTTATCATACGTTAGTTGATATTCGCAAGAATGTGAAGGTCTTTATGGATGAGATTTCTAAAAAAAATGGGCCATCATTGACCGTCTATGCGTCCGCATGGAATCTTCCTTCAAGAAACTCACTGAGTCTAAAATCCTTAGTTGAACTTATATAGAAAAAAAGGACAGAGTCTTGTTGCTCTGTCCTTTTAAGAATTTAAAATGGTAAGGAAACACTTGGTACCCATACAAGAGTACCAGGAACATAACTATAAAACAATGGGGAAGTTGTATTTTTACCTAAAGAAGTTAAACTTGCATCAGAATTATAAAAATTAGGTGCGGCTTGTCCCGATACAAGTCCTATAGATTTAGATTCTGATGTGGTTCTAACATTGCCTTTCCAGCTAACGGAGTAAACAGAAGCATAGGTGTTCTTTTTCTGTGTTGTAAGCATTGGCGCCCAAATGTATTGGAATCCATTCCATTGATAAACTTCAACAATCTTTTGAGTGATAGCACCATCATGTATGATAGTTACAGATGTATTATTATAACTTTGATATTCATTAGGACTAATGAAAAAACCCATGGTTGTCATAAATGTCCCGACATACGGATGACTTAAGGCCAATCCAATCTCTACCAATTTATTAACCATATTGGTTAGTTCTCCACTACTAGTTGAGTAAGTGAATGCTTGGGTATACAAAACATTTGTAACTAGTCTAGCATCACCTGGTGAAGTAGCCATAGTACTAAAATTATTTTTATTCTCAATAATTTTACCTGACGAATCTAATCTATGAACCTCACTTACATTAATATGGAATATATGATATATCTTAATAGTGAAGATTTCTTGTCGAAATTCGTAGCATAGAAAAACAAACCAATCAGGCGATTGTATGGTATCCTTTGGTTCTTAACACCAGAAAGGAGATCCAATCGCTGAATGGGTTACAACAAGCCGTTCACCCTATTTCCGAGCGATTGATCATACCTAAGCTCAAACCCTCATCATTCGCTTGTACGGCTATCGCTTCAAGATCGGGTGCACGTTTCGGGAAATTAAGCAGGTCATCGGCGCCTTAGGCTACCGCTTCTGGAGCAAGTCCATGCCGAAGCTGAACCGGTTTCTGAAAAAAGAGGAAGTCCACCCGTTCGAAGCGGTAACGAACGAACAAGACCGGCATCGGGATTCAGCGGACGCTCCAGGCGATCGAGGGATTCGTGATGTGCCAGTGCATCGCGATGGGACTCCTTCAGTGGGTCGCCTTGCGTTTTCCAGGCCGGCCGCCGGGGCAGTTTTTCCGCTATCTCCCATGTGGTGTCCGAGGCCACTATTGCCGTTTATTCACGCAAGTCTATTTTTCGCCTGTTTGCTCAAAACCCGCATTTACCTATAACGAAAATAATTAAATCCAAGCAGGATACGTCCCATTTTGACGAGGATTCGCTGGCTTCTTAGTGGTGCAGAACTTTTGACTGTCCAGCAAATATATATACAAGAAAAAAGACTGTCGCATTGACAGCCCGAAGATAAGATATGTGTATATCCCCTTTGGTTCAGATACCTATGTGCTTCTCCGCTACCCACAGGGCATGTCTTAGTCCGAGAGAACTGAATGGGCAGTAAAGGCATTTGCAAGCTGCATGCCATCCTTTAGTCCTTGAAGATATAGACGTTCATAAAGAACGGCTTGCTTCGATTGAAGCTTATCCTCCCATTGCTCAAACTCTGGCATACGTGCAATGTCCACGGAGTCAAACAACGCTTGAAAAGCTTTGCGCTCTTCTTCAAAAACATGCCTAGGCTCGGATTGATGTTCAATCTGTGCGGTCACCTCATCCAATCGACCTTGAATCGTCTGTAAAAACCATGCCGGAAAGCCCACCACATCCCCTCCAAGACAAAAGTTCAAACGAAATGACGCTGTATGTCCTCCTTTTTCTTGATACATACGATTAATGAGTTCGTCCACCTTACGGCTCTGGGCCTGAACCGCTTCATTACTGCTTAACGGAATTCCCTGCTCCAGTGATTTCTGTCCGAGTACATTCAGCTTTCGCTTTTCCTCCTCATATTTGTGCTTCAGATGTTGCATTGCACCCCACCTTCCTGGAAAAGCTATGTCTGTAGACGATGTGCAGAGATTTTAATGCGTTTATCGGTTTATTTTATTTTAATTCGATATTCGCATTAAAACAATACTTACCTCGCATACAATTTAGTTAAATTGTGAGGTGACACGGAAATGAGACATCGCAAAGAGCCCCCAGGTGACAAAAACATCATCGGGACCCGAGTTATAGCTATTCGAAAAGTTAAGCGAATGAAGCAAAAGGATTTCCTCGCCAGGTTGCAAACCTTCGGCTTAGACATCAGCCCAACCAGTCTATCAAGATTGGAGGGTCAATATAGGCTTGTGCAGGATTATGAGGTGGTTGCAATAGCGAAAGCGTTGGATGTTTCTGTTGGGGAGTTGTTGGGGGAGAGTGAATAGCACATCTTATGGTAATAAGACAATCAACTAAACAATTCCCCATGAAATGATTTATTTAAGATCTTCCATGTCAAAAAAAGCAGCCCATTCATGGAATAGGCCACCCCTAATAAAATCTCATTGTCATTCTTTAAGATTACACTGAATGTTTAGCCTAATGCATTTGCTCAATAATAAATTGTTCATAAAGTTTTCTTACCGTGCCTCAAAATCATTAAGGTCCTTGACTACAATGTGTAAATCCACTAATTGATTAAATTTGTTTGTTCCAGAAAAAATGTCTTTCTGAATATAAGGTTCTATGGGATTATTTATCATGTAATTTTCAATTATATTAGTTAAATTCACCATCACTCTTTCTTTAGCAATATCCTTCGAAAGAAGTTTTGTCAGTTCACTGATTATGCCCTTTAATATTACCAGGTTTGCCCCATTGGGTTCATTTTTATTTATTTCAAACCATATTCTTCGATCTTCCCTAAAAAAAATCCCAGGGAAAGCTTTCGCTAGTCTTCCGTTCTTTCCATTCCTTCCTATAACATTTCTAAATTCTTTCTCATCTTTAATTATTATTTCTTGCTCATCTTCACATAATTCCATAAAGATATTATTAATTTCATTTATAATAATTTTACCATGTAAATATTCGCCGTTTTGGTTGGTTAATAATTGAAATGAATTAGAGTATGAGTCTGCTCCATTAAGCAGCAAGAATAATGATAAAATAGCCTCTTGTGGACTAATATCTATTGAAAATACAGTCTCACATTTACGCTTGATTACTTCAGCAGAACTTTTCATCAGGTTATCCTTTGCAATTTTCAAAGCAGTATAATGATCGAGCGTTTGTTCTTTTAGCATAATATTTAGGTAGAGCAACCCATATTCTGTAATTACAACATATGAATCAGAATTATTAACTTCAACTATTATATGACTTTTAATTAACTCATCATAATCGGCGGAGTCGTAAGATTCATCCATCTTTATCATCTTCCTCAAACCACTAACGCTGATCCTACGCTTAGTATATGTATTAATATTTTTAGTAATACTTTTTTCGTCACTCCAGGGTAGAGGGTCAAGTCTAAACAAATGTTCGTTACAACGATCATATATATCCAGAAGCAAATTTATATTCATCATTTCCTCCTACCTATTCTATACATTCTAACTTAGCTTGTTCATCTTCTGACACTTCAACAAACACCCCGAAGCTGAACTTAGAAATACTGGATAATGTTTTATAAACTTCTTTGGCTAATTTATCAGATACGTCTCCCCATTCATCAACTAAAAGCACAGTTCCATACATGGAGCTGTTATCTGATGATGCCAAGCTTCTAACTGTCATAGCAGAGTCTATCCCTCCACTTAAACCATATCTGGCACTTATTTTATCACCATCTAAAGTGGTTAACATCCTTGTTTCAAATTCATAAGAACTCAGCTCTACGCTTTCAACAGAATCCTCAATTACCTTGTAATAGTATTTGCATCTTTCTCTCATTAATTCATTAAATAAATTTACTACTTTAGAGAATAGATAAGATTCTTTTGCAGTCTCTTTTATCTGGCTATCAAAATCAATTTCGTTTCCGCTTTTCAAAACAAGTAGACTTCTAACGGAGTTAAGGTCAAATAATATCGAGTTCAAGATTTCATATGGAATATATTCACTTTTACTAGACGCATTTTTTATTTCGCTTATTATATAAATATTTTCTTTAATTTTCTTTTCAATAATATTTAATAACTCTGATACTTCATATTTTATATCTAACCCTACCTTCTCGATAAGTATCTTAATACTTTTTATTTTTGAAACTAAGACTTCTGAATCATATTCTGCTTTAGGTGTATCTTTATATTTTTGATTTATAGCAAGTAGGTTTACAATTTCAGAATTAATATTCTTCAGATTTTCATCCTCGAATCTAATTTGTCGTTTCAATTCAAAATACTTCTCATAACTTTCCTTAAACTCGAAATATAAAGCTGCTTTTTTTTGCTTAATATTAAGAGCATCTAATAATATTTTTAATTCCGCAATATTATTAACGTTATGAATAGAGTCATTGTTTAGTTCTATATATAATGGGATAATGTCCGAACCATCCAAATCATCTACGGATTCAATTATTTTATCTAAGCTTCTTACAGGATCATTCCAATAGTGAGGTGATTTCACAAGTTGTTCATCGTCTATTAACTCACCTCCTAAAAGCCCTTCTATTTCTATTTTATATCGCTCAACCTTATCCAATATCATCTGAAACTTTCCTTTTAGGAATTCTATTTTTTCTTCATTAACTTTATACATATTTGATGATTCATATAAATTCAAGTCTGCAACATTAGGATATTTCTCATAAAAGTCATTCAAAATCTTACTTAATGAAGATAGTAATGTTAAATCGTTCTCATACTCTTTTAATGATTTAGAATAGATTTTTCTAGGCCTATTTGTCATAGTTTCACTTAAGATTTCCCTACTGTTCTTTATAATATAATCAAAACTTTCTTTTATACTTTCCAGTACTTCATGGTGAACTTGGGTTACAAAATCTCTACCTTTGGAAATAAATTGAACTTTAAAAAATTTCGAGGCAAATTTCTGATAGTCATTTATATCCAGTTCAAAATTATCGAATTTTTTTTTGAACTCGGTTTTATTTTTTGAAAATATTTCTATATAACCATCTTCTTTCTGGAAAGTAAGACGACCATCATCGTTTTCAATATAGAAGATAATATTAATATCTTTATTAAATAGGATTGCTTTAACTTCCTCAATTTGACTTTCTAACTTATAGTTATTTAAAAACTTTGTTTGTGTTTCCCAGTCACACCCTAAAAGAATACCAATTATTATAATGGACGTTGTTTTATATCGAGTATTTATTCCCTTCAACTCAAAAATATTTCCTTTATTGTCTACATGAAATTCGAGAGGAAACTTTAGTCCAGTCACTTTTAGGCCAAATGCTACTTTACCCTTAGAGATAATCTCTGATGGTTTTATATCTTTTAATATCTTACTAATGAAATTTCGCTCCAATCCCCTTTCTAAAGCAACATTATTAAAAAGATCAAACATTTCAAATGAGTAACTCATGTTACGTCACGTCCTTAAGCTATTTTACAAACTAATAGTTTGTCGTGGGAAGAAATACAAAGCACTCCAGATCCTACACTCAAACTTGCATGTGTTGGATTTACTGATTTATATTCAATATCTATTTTTATAGAACCACCATCTGTTATGTTCAGTACCTCACCGTTTGCGCAAATAACAGTTATAGTATTGTCACATACTATAAGATCAAGAATTTTGGATTCAAACTGAACAATATCATCTTGTTGAGCATTGACTCCCTGAAATAAGAGAGTAAGCAACTTATTCTCATAACCGAACGCAATTTTATTATTTTCTAGTATAACAATATTAGTCGTCGGTTTTACATATAAGTCATGCTTCGAAAGCAAAGTAGCATTCATGTCGAATCTCTTTATCCAATTATTTGCTGCTACAAAAAATCCGCCTTCTCCTCCGATAATACTAAAAATTTCAATCTCAGGTTCAAAGGCAATCATCTTTTTATCATCAACTGTCTTTATCATTAACATTTTCTTAGTAGCTAAAACTATGTATTCATTAATTACAACATAATCTACTATTGTGTCTAAGTGACCAAGTGACTCTCTTCTTAAAAACTCTTTTGCGCAAAGGTCATAGATATAGAATTCACCAGCAACATCAATAAAGTATGCGATGTTGTTTATAGTCTTTGGTGCAGCTGCCAATGGGCTATCTAACAATTCAACATGATCCATTTTTCCTTTTGAGTCATATATATAAATTAGAGATTCGTTACTAACAATTATTTTGTCTTTAGAAAGCACAGTATATTGGTAATCGAAAATTTCATGTTGACTATTTCGATCCAATTGATAAATTGTTGTTTTGGAGTCAGAATTAAACAACAAAAACCCCTGCCCAATAAGTACCTTATCGTTAACTGGACCATCCATATTTATTAAACTATATGATGAGAATCTCCTTGGGATCCTAAAATTAGTGTTAGATGAGTTCAGGTGGTCATGGTATACATGTTTCCAATTTGTTTTATTTCTTTCAATTATGTCCAAATTCTGCGCATTCAAGTGTCTTATGATAGGTTCATATTCTGATGTGCAATCAACGATCTCCTCCAGAACCATTCCATTATTTTGTTTTAATCTCAAACTTAAAAAACGAACTAACTTTTCAGACAAATAAAATTGATCACCGTTATACGATAGAATTTTATCAATAACATAATTATTTTCATTTAACATTACTCCTGTTAATGCAGCAATTTCATTATTAATTAGGATGGAAACAACTCTAGGATTAACTATTTCTTCTGATAAATTAGCGAATAAATATTTCACTAGTATATCGTCCTTATCATCGACAAACTTATACAGAATTCCAGCTACAAAAGAAATATTCTGAGGATTAACAGACTCCAAAAAAAGCCTAAATTTCTCAATATCAATTAGTTCAAGTTGTATTGGGATATCATCTGGATTCATTTCTTGAGCTAGTCCTCTAGTATTTGACAAAAATTCAAATATGCATTTTAGTGACAATTCAATGTTTCCTAACTTTTGATGAAAAACCCTACACAGATTTCCCTTGTCAATTTTCACACATTGAAACAACAGAGTTGCCTGAAGATTAAGCGGAAGAGTAGCAGCATTTTCAATAAGTGCCTTTACTTTAGAATCTGGCAATATAGTTTCATACCCATAATCCCCCAGATCCTTCTTTAAGGATTCAAGAGCTTTTTTTTTTTCAAGTGATCATTTAATTTTTGCAAAAAGTCCTCGGCGGTCATATCAATGTGGTTGATATGAAATTCACGTGTATAATTTCTCTCTCTGTACAAAGACCAATTTTTCGACTTAGGAACAATCCAGTAATGAGGTTTAGTAAATCCGCCTTCAGGCCTTACTCTATAAAGCATTCTTAGTATATCTATGTCAGCCATTCCAAAGCCTATAAAAACAATCGATCTTTCTGAAAAAATGGACTTTAATTTATCAAACAAACGATTGTTATCTTCAACAGTTATAAAATCCTTCGTGGTAAATACCGCCCTGCCAATTTCACTAATGCAACCATGTAATTTCAGATAGGTCTTTTCTCCACCTGTGTAAATATCATCAGATCTCTTGGCGACTTTCAAAATTTTCCCATGCTGTTCACGATATGCACGCTCCAATAGATCGTCAACATTCACTGTTAAAACACTGTCTTTAGGTTCATCTAGATCAAAGATTATATCTGCCAACAATTTGTGTGAAGACTGAATGGTTCCTTGTCCTAAATATTCTTCTAATTCTCCTCTAAATTCTGAATCATTCATAAAACTATACTCATCCGAAACATCAATCAAATTATCTGTAGAAATAGTGTTTAACGCCTCATTTTTCGTTTTTAAAAATTTCGCTAATTCTTCACCTGTGCCAAGTCCATTTCTCTTTCCATTTTGGTTATCCCATTTCCCTAAAGAAAAGCCCGCTCCTAGAAAAAAAGATATAGGTCCATTTCTATCGATTAATCTTATTACATCATCTATCATAAATTAACACCCCAGAAGTATATTATGTTTCTTTAATAATTCTACAGCATTCCATATAATCCTTCATTATTTACGTTTATGGCCAAACAACGATATTTATGTTAAAATAATAGACGGCTAATCATCCACATTGGGAGTATTATATGAAAACAAAAATAGCAATAAAATCGCCTTTAAGGTTTCCAGGTTCTAAGAGCAAGGTTATGAATCGTATACGTCCTTATTTTCTATCGCAGCATCAAGAATTTAGAGAGCCTTTTCTTGGAGGGGGCTCTATTTTTTTCGGCAAGCCACTATCGACTATAAATTGGATCAATGACAAAGACTATAAGATATATAACTTCTTTTCTGTAGTTAAAGATTCTCCAGAGCAACTATGCACTATAGTTCAAAGAACAATCCCCACTATAGAACTCTGGAAAGAATTCCGAAAATATCCTGCTACGGATAATGATAAAATATTTCAGGCTTTTCAATTTTTATTCTTTAATAGGACAAACTATTCTGGCATTTACACCGCTAATCCAATAGGAGGGTTAACGCAAGAATCAAAATACAAAATTAATTGTAGATGGAATCCAGACATGATTTGTTCCAGAATTAGACTTTGCTCCGAAAAACTACAGAACGCTAGGATAACTAATTTAGATTATTCGACATTAATTACTAAACCTGGCGATGATGTATTGCTTATACTTGATCCCCCGTATTATGTAAAAGGAAATTCACTGTATCCCGTGGGGATGACACCTAATGAACATCAATTACTTGCTGAATTGCTGATAAGCACACCTCATAAGTTTTTATTAACAATCGATGATAATGAGATAACTAGAGAAATATACAGTTCAGATAATTTTGTTTACAATCAAGAATCTTGGTACTACACCATTCACTCAAAGAAGAAGAATAACATTGGGAAAGAATTATTTATATCTAACTTTAAGATATAACTCGTAGCAGTTTAATTTTAAAATACCTTCATTTAATTATATCTAATACCGTTTTTCTTTAGGGGCTCATCTACTCAACGCTATCTCTATGACGTCTCCAAATACGAAACATTCCCATTTTTCAAATATACCAACCAATTAGTTCAAAATTGAGTTAATGGATTATGCTTTATTTAACTGCGCCTTACAACTTAATTTAGTATTTCTGTATCTACCTCAAGCTCAAAAAAAGGGGCTGTCCCAAAAGTAGTTTTTCAACGATAGAGACAGACCCTTCTCATTTTCAAAACCGCAAAAGGTCAACAGAGCAGCAATTCTCCCGTCATTGGAGAATTGCTGCTCTTTGTTT
>NZ_CAKMAB010000068.1:0-20095 GCF_924513355.1 Paenibacillus pseudetheri | reverse complement strand
TGGCAGTCATCTGAGCCCGGATACAGTGGAAGGACGTCATATTAAATCCGGTGAGATTACACTAGCTCATCTAGCCGAAGATGCACGAAGCGCAGACTTACTTCCAGACGGAAGTATAACCAGAGAAAAGCTAGCGGAAGAAAGCGTAAATTCAAAGCATCTTGTACCAGGAAGTGTGGATGGCAGTCATCTGAGCCCGGATACAGTGGAAGGACGTCATATTAAATCCGGTGAGATTACACTAGCTCATCTAGCCGAAGATGCACGAAGCGCAGACTTACTTCCAGACGGAAGTATCACCAGAGAAAAGCTAGCGGAAGAAAGCGTAAATTCAAAGCATCTTGTACCAGGAAGTGTGGATGGCAGTCATCTGAGCCCGGATACAGTGGAAGGACGTCATATTAAATCCGGTGAGATTACTCTGGCTCATCTCGCATTAGAGACGCGTAGCTCTGATTTTCTTCCGGACTGCAGCATTACGGGTGAGAAGTTGGCAAAAGCATCCGTAGATTCAGTTCATCTTGTACCAGGAAGTGTGGATGGTAGTCATCTGAGCCCAGGTACAGTAGAAGGACGCCATATCGCATACGGTGAAATTACCCTAGCTCATCTGTCAGAAGAGGTTCGTAGTTCTGATCTGCTGCCAGACGGCAGCCTTACCGGAGAGAAGTTGGCGGAAGCATCCGTAGATTCAAATCATCTTGTGCCTGGAAGTGTAAATGGAAGTCACCTGAGTCCAAGTACAGTAAAAGGCCGTCATATCCGGCACGGAGAGATTACTCTGGCACATCTGTCAGAAGAGGTTCGTAGTTCTGATCTGCTGCCAGATGGTAGCATTCCTGGTAAGAAGCTGGAGGGTGGATCCATTCATGCTTTCCATCTGGCCCCAGGCAGCGTGTATGGGGGGCATTTAGCGGGGGATACGATTGATAGCCGTCATCTGCGATCTGGGTGTATCACCTTGAAGCATCTGTCAGAAGAGGTGCACAGCTCCGATCTGTTGCCGGATGGCAGCATAACAGGTGGAAAGATTGAAGGCGGAACTATCCAATCATTCCATTTGGCCCCAGGTAGCGTCTTTGGTGGGCATTTGGTAGAGGAAGCGGTGGATGGTCACCACATTCGATCAGACAGCATCACCTTGAAGCATTTGTCAGAAGAGGTCCGCAGTTCCGATCTATTGCCGCAAGGCAGTATTACTGAAGAAAAGTTAGCCGAAGGCTCAGTGAATGCTTTACATTTGCAGTCGTGGAGTGTGTACGGAGAGCATCTGGCTGACAAAATCGTAGAAGATCGGCACTTGCAGCCCGGTATCATCAAATTGGAGCATCTCGCAGATGAAACTCGCACCTCAGCGCTGCTTCCGGATGCAAGCATCGATGGAGCCAAGCTGAAGGCAGACAGTATTGATTCCGTTCATCTGATTGAGGGTAGTGTAGGCACGACAGAGCTTCAGGACGAAGCGGTGGTTGCTTCGAAGATCTCTTCATTTTCTATTCAAGCGCGTCATCTAGAGGAAGAGAGCGTTCAAGATTATCATATTGCCCCCGGCGCAGTAAATGGGTTCCATTTGGCACCGAGTTCTGTGAATACTGAGCATCTATCCTTCAGTCCGATTCAGACAGCAGGGAAGCGAGAGGCGCTTCAGCAGTTTGGGATGACAGCCTTTATGTTCAACGGGGATGCTGAGAGTGTGGAGGTCACTGTATCGTTCGATGAGAACTTTGGTCATACGGGTTATGTACTCGTCGCAATGACTAATCAGCCTTACTTCTATGCTTCCTTAAAGAGCAGAGCCAATGGAGAGGCTGTTATACAAGTGGTTCGGCTGCGTGAAACTCCGCATTTCTATGGGGTCATCTCTTGGATTGCTATCGGCGCTCCTTTAGCCAAACCTGCAGTGGATGATCGTGTGTTTGATTAATTCGCAATGATGATGTACAAAATGCTAAGCGCAGCCGATGGCTGCGCTTTTTGTTGTGTTGTCCTCCTAGCAATTAAGAGGGGGAGTACATTTGTCCTGTTTTCCTCACGACAGGAGACAAAGGCCGTTACTCTGTTCGGCGTAGTACATAAACTGTGATGTAACCCTCAGCCTGATGAATAGGCTCTTTAAGGAAGGTGGATGAGCATGAAGCCCAAACGTACTTCTGCCCGCCGCACGGGACGGCGGGTCTCTCGGATCAAGCGGCGGACTTCACGCCTAGTGCGGCAAGTCGCTGCAGTCCCTATCGTTAACCATCCAAATCCCTATGTTTCCGTTATTATTCCGGCCATGAATGAAGCCAAGACCATTGCGGGAGTGATATCCGGAGCTAGAGGGGTCCATCCGCGCTGCGAGGTTATTGTAATCGTCAACGGATCAGCCGATCAAACGGCAGAAATTGCCCTTTCGCTTGGTGCGCATGTTATTTCCTATGAGTTGCCGCTGGGACACGACGCTGGTCGCAGTGTCGGAGCAGAGGTAGCTAAGGGAGAGGTTCTCTTGTTTACCGATGGAGATTTAGTGATTCCTGCCTCGGGGCTACGTCCTTTCGTCACCGCCATTAGTGGTGGCGCAGACATAGCGCTTAATGATTATTCCGGACCTGTACGGAGACTTTCGCCCCATCCGGTGGTGCTGTCCAAACATGCACTTAATATTTTGCTTGGCCGTCCGGATCTAAAAGGATGTTCGATGACGGCGGTTCCGCACGCAATCAGCCGTAGAGCGCTTGAAATCTTAGGGAGTCAATCATTATCTCGTCCCCCTCTGGCACATGCTCAGGCAGTTCTGAGTGGTTTACGTGTGGTAGCTGCTCACAAAGTACATGTAGGGAAACTGAATGCGGTCAGACGAAAGGAAGATGGCACAGATCCTTTGCAGCAGTTGATTACAGCAGATCATATGGAGGCTGTATCCCTCTTGCTTGAACACCGGGGAAACAGGGCGGGGTTTAGCGACGGAACCCGGCGCAGAGAGATGGTGAGATGATGGTTGCTCTGTTACAAGTATCTGGTAGCTCTGCTGCTCGACGAGGAACAGCAACTCGTACGGTAAAGAAACGTTCAGCATTTAGTCAGGCCAAAACAACACTGGCACCCCGCCAAAGGGTAGCGAATCGTTCGGTAAAAAGAGGCACCCCTGCCACTCGGCCACCAATTCTGTCTCGTGAATCAAAGGTAGGTCGTGAAGTACTGAATTTACCGAGCTTACGTGGGACCTTGTCAGTTATTATCTCCGCGCGTAACGAGGAGCAGACCTTGGGACGTCTGCTACAACAGGTATCGCGGCTGGGACCTACTGAAATTATCGTCGTGCTTAACGGTTGCAGCGATAGCAGCTTTCCCATCTCCAGACAATATCGTCAAGCTATAATTGTGCATTGTCCGGAGTCAGTTGGACATGATGTAGGGCGGGCTATTGGTGCGAAGTTGAGTCGAGGAGATATTCTGCTCTTCCTGGATGGAGATATGGTTATCCCTGCATCTCAGCTCGGATTATTCACAGCTGCTGTAGATGGTGGAATTGACGTGGCTCTTAATGATTTGGATCCACTGATGCCTTCTTTTGGATTATGTGATGATGTTACTCGCAGTAAGCTGTTTCTGAATTATGCTCTTGGACGATACGATCTTGGAGTTAGCTCTATGACGGCTGTCCCGCACGCTCTCTCCCGTAGAGCGCTTGAAACCATAGGCTACCGTGAATTAATAGTTCCTCCTAAAGCCCAAGCTCGTTCTGTATTAGAGAAGCTAAGGGTGGAGAAAGTTGGAACAGTGAATGTGATTAAGCATAATCGGCTGCGTCAAGCGAACATAGGCGCTGGAAATGCTGTGGAGAAACTGATCATAGGCGATCACGCAGAGGCTCTCTTTGAGGTGCTTTCCCGTCGAGATGATGGGGGTCTACTAAATAGTGAAACGCAGCGCGAATACCGCAGACAAGTAGCCGCTTGGAGGAACCGGATATGACGATGACTAGTATTATTATCCCGACCTACAACGCGTTGCCTCTGCTGCGGTCCTGTGTGGAATCGATACGTGCTTATACTCCACTGCCTTACGAGATCATCGTTGTAGATAATGCTTCATCAGATGGAACGGATGCCTATTGCCGTGCGAATCGTATAACGTTTATTTCATTACCTGAGAATCGGGGTTTTCCATCAGCCTGCAATTTGGGTCTACTGCTAGCATCAGGAGATGAATTGTTACTGCTGAATAATGATGTGGTGGTTTCCCGGGGATGGTTAACCAATCTGAAGAGATCGCTATATAGTGCTCATGAAGTTGGTATTGTTGGGCCAGTGACAAACTATGCGAGTGGACGTCAACAGGTGAAGACGGATTATGAAAGTCTGTTAGATTTTCATAAGGCTGCAGAGATAACTAACCGTTCCAATCCTCAAAAATGGTTGGAGACTAAACGTTTGGTAGGATTATGTTTTTTATTCAAAAGAGAGCTACTTACTTCCGTAGGTCTGCTGGATGAGAGATACTCACCTGGACATTACGAGGATGATGACTATTGCTATCGCGCCAGGCTAAAGGGATACCGATTGCTCATCGCAGGGGATTGCCTTATACACCATGAAGGAAGTGCGAGCTTCAAACAGGTATACCACACCGGGCTACAGGAGTTGGTGGAACGAAATCGTAAGCTCTTTATGAACAAATGGAATGTGGATCCAAAGAGTTTCATATAAAGTGCAGATCCGAAGGCAAAGGACTTAGATAAAGAGGAGGAAAGTAAGTGAAAGGAGTCATACTGGCGGGCGGAACAGGATCCAGACTGTGGCCGCTGACCCGGCTTATGAACAAACATTTGCTTCCGGTCGGCAAATATCCTATGGTCTGTTACGGCATAGATCGGCTTCGCCGGGGAGGAATTACCGACATTCTTCTGGTCATCAGCAAGCAGTCTGCTGGTCTGTATACGGATTTTTTAGGCAGTGGTGCAGCGTTTGGTGTATCTCTGACTTATAAGATTCAGGAAGCTGCTGGAGGCATTGCAGAGGCTCTCGATTTAGCAGAAGGATTCATTTTCCCTGGGGAACGGTTTGTCGTATTGCTTGGTGATAATCTGTTTATGGATGATCTGACGCCTTACGTGGAGAGCTATCTCCGGCAGCCTGAGGGTACAGCCAAGGTATTGCTGAAGCCGGTGGACGACGCACGTAGATACGGTGTTCCCGTGTTCGATAGTCAAGATTCTGCATGGATTGCTTATATCGAAGAGAAACCCGAGCATCCCAAGACCAAATTTTGCGTAACAGGCATTTATATGTACGATGAAGCTGTGTTTGACATCATCCGCCAAGTATCCCCTTCCAAGAGAGGGGAGCTGGAGATTACCGATGTAAATAATATATACGCTGCTAACCGCAGGCTCAGCTATGATGTTCTCAAGAATTGGTGGAGCGATGCGGGGACGTTCCAGTCTCTGCGGGAGGCGGGAGAGAAGCTGAAGGATGCACTGCCATAAGTGGCAGCGGTAACGTGGAGTGGCCGGCATTGGGTCGGGCACTCTTTTTTTATAAATGAAAGTATATCTTTCACCATACTTTGCTTATATTTCTCGTAGAAACGGATACCGTCCATTTAAGGACGGTATCCATTTTTTCTTGATTGGCGCAGCAGTCCGGACGAAGGACCCGATCTCAAGCTTGCGTAGAGATATTATCTTCATCAACCTGGTTCTGTTTGCGGTATTTGAGCGGTGAGGTTCCGGTCATGGTTTTAAATACTCTTCCAAAATGGGTCAGATTACCAAATCCTGCACGCTCAGCGATTTCCGAAACGGTTAATTTGGAGTCCTGCAGCAGAGAGCGGGCTTCTTTCAGGCGGGTGTTATTTACATATTCGATGAAAGTAAAACCGGTTGTGTCCTTGAACGTTCGGCTTAGATGGGAGGTGCTTATGGAAAACCTGTCCGATATGTATTCCAGAGACAGAGGCTCAGCGAAGTTACCGTTGATGAAATGGATGATTTGGGAAATTTTCTTATGGGTCCGGTTCGTTTCTACAAAATACTCGTTTTGATCCGGAAGCTTTTTTCGCTGGATGAAGATCAGCAGCTCCATCAACAGGATTTTCCGATAGTAGTCGAAACCTGGAGGTCTCTTGGTGTCTTCATGAATCAATTTGCTAAAAAGATTCTCGATAAAGATCTGGTCGTTGCCGCTTAACTTGATCGCATTTGATCTGGAGTGAAAGCAGGAGAAGAGGTCGGATGGAAGAGAGGTGTCCGCAAAAAAATCGCGAAGGAACTCCCTTTTAAACAATAAAGTAACTCTTTCGTACATCGTACCGTTTACATTAATCAGTCTGTGCAGGTCATTGGCGTTAATGAACAATAAAACCCCGCTGACGATTTGAAAGGTTCGGTCTTCTATGAAATAGTACAGCTCTCCAGACACTAAGTAGAGAATTTCATAAGCATCGTGATAATGATTTGAAGGCATACTTGAGACATTTTTTTTCTCGCGGCTAATGTGAAAGGGATCAGACTTATAGAAGTTGATTTCCAGGGGTGTCATCTCCAATCCGGCGGGAATGATCCTAGCAGAAACATGATCCATACCTGAATCAATCGTATCACGTTCATTGACCAATTGAACAGGCTAGAAATTAAATAGCGGTAAAAGTAGAAAATCAGTAACGATAACAAAATATGCAGAGATTGAATGGAAATGAATGGGCTATATTTACATTATAAATCGTGTTGAAGGAGGGGGAAAGATAATCAGGGTCCGCTGCAAGCGAAAGTTAAAGCGCTTAAACTATTATCTGCGAAAAGAGGGAACGAGAGTGCAAAAGAAGGGTCATTTAAAAAGAAGGCTGCACCAATCCATTTCCTTGTTGCTTGTGCTTTTACTGCTGCCATTCCAGATTGCAAATGCTGCACCTGCACCAGATGCTGTCGGTTCAGATTCAATACCCGGTGTAAAGACGATTGCCGAATGGGAGTTTGATGAGGCCGCTGAAAATGTGGGAGTAATCTCGGCTACATACGGCATCTATGAGACAGCGTCTACTTTTCGCAATGTAGGCGGTGTGTTCGAGGATGTGGATGTAAGCAAGAAAGCGATCAGCTATCAGGGCTGGGACAATGGCAACGGGAAAAAGTATTGGCTTGCTACCGTGTCTACAACCGGATTTGAGAATATCACCTTATCCTCTGAGCAAAATTCATCCGGGTCAGGTCCGCGTGATTTCAAAGTGCAGACGAGTGTAGACCGCAAAACGTGGGAGGATGTGCCGAATACGAATCTTAAAATGGCCGTCTCCAGTTTTGATTGCCCGGGCGATACCTGCAGACTGGTGAATACCCCCCTTCTGAACAGCAATGATCAGGAAATATTATATATTCGCTGGATCGTCAGCTCCGATAGCAACACCAGGGGGAATGATGAGGGCATAGGGGGTTCAGGTTCCAGTAGAATCCGAAATATCAAAGTGTCCGGCGAGCCGATCCCGGGGAAAGAACCTGTCATTCCTACCGTAGATCTTGTGCAGCAGCCAGCAGACGGCTCGGGAAATGTGCCTCCCGAAGCTCCCGTTGAAATCAAATTCAACAAGGCTATTACCCTTGATCCGGGTTATGTTGTCCGATTTGACGATGAGAATCATCAACCGGTTGATGGGGTTACACTTGAAGTCTTAAACAGAGATACTTTGCGGATAAACCATCCTCCGCTTACTTATGGGGAGTCTTACACGGTAACTGTACCCAAGGAGCTTATTAAGGGCGCAGATCATGTGCCGCTGGTTCGGGAGGTTTCCTGGAGTTTTGGTGTTCAGGATTCGCCTCTCGCTCCAAAATCCATCAATATGACGTTTAACGGAGATCCAAAGACGAGCATTGCCTTGGCCTGGTATACGGATGCAATGACGGATACCGTGGTACAGGTTGTAGAAGCCTCAAAGGTTATGGGGAACATTTTTCCGGAGAACGGGGCTTTAACTTATCAGGGAGTGGCCGAAGAAATTGAGACCTTTATGAGTAAAAGCGACAGAAGCACGAACCATAAAACGAAATTTATCAGTCATAAAGTCATTGCAGACCAGCTTCAACCGGGAACAGCTTATAAGTTTCGGGCAGGGAACGGCAAATCGGGTGATTGGAGCTCTATCGGCTCGTTCACTACGGATGCTGCCGGCCACCAGCCTTTCCGTTTTATCGCCGGTTCCGATTCACAGGCTTCCAGCAAGTCTGACTTTGAGCCTTGGGGTGATACCTTCCGGAAAGCAGTTGATTATATTGGCGACCCTAAGTTCCTGATCAGCGCCGGAGATCTGGTAGATAACGGTGATTTGGAGGAGCAGTGGCAATGGATGCTCGGAGCAGCCCAGAATCAATTGCTGCAAGTGCCATATGTGCCTGTACTTGGCGGTCATGAGGTCATGGATTATGACGGAGACGAGACGACACCGAATAACAACTTCTATAACCATTTCAACTTGCCGAAACAGGTTGTTGCGGACACCGATGAAGGCTCTGTGTATTCTTTTGAATACGGTGATGCACTCTATCTTGTCTTCAATTCGCAGTACTCGGGGGCACTTGCAGAGAATGGGAAAGATGTGGAATGGGCGGATGACCAATTCTGGGACCAAGTGGCCTGGATGAAGAGTACCGTTGCCCGCAGCGACAAGAAGTGGAAGTTTGTTACTTTTCACAAAAGCCCCTATGCAGCAGGCGACAACTCTGCGCAATGGGAAGACGATCGCGTCCAGTTTTACAAGAAATACCTGATTCCCGCCTTTGACGAGATGGGCATCGATATGGTGTTCGAGGCCCATGATCATATGTATATGAGATCCTTCCAAATGTACAATGATGAAGTTATTCCCAAGGAGAAGCTGGCATTTGATGGAGAGGGCAATGCGCTCAACCCCAAAGGCACGGTCTATCTCATGTCCAATGCATTCGGAAACAAATTCTATTATAAGAATAATCAATATGAACTGGATGAGAATGGAGAACCTCGCGAGATTCGGGACGAAAACGGGAATCCGGTTCCTTATGATGATTACTTTGCTGCTATCGACGAACAGCCGGAGAAGAAGATGTTTACGGATGTTTCCATCACAGACCGGGTGCTTTCCTTTACAGCGTATACCGCAGCCGTAGCGGATGGGAATCAGCCGGACACCGTTGGCGATGGACTAAAAGCATATGACAAGTATGGGATCAAAAGAACGGACATCAAGCCGGACCCGGCGGAAGCGGTGAAGGTGAAATTGAATGGCAGCAAGGCGGTTCTGACCTGGAGTGCACCTTACGCAAGTACAGAACCGGTAAGAGGATTCCGGATTTATGAGAAGAATGACAAGGTGAAGACACACTGGAGTATATATGTACCGGTAGCGGAAGGTCAAACGGAATACAGCTACACGGTAGACGATATCAATCCTGCGAAAAAATATGAATTTATCGTCAAAGCGGTCGGCACAAGAATTAATTCAGATCCGGTCGAAGTTAGCACAATCGAAGGTCCAAGTGAGTCGGAGCCGCCTTCAGCACCTTCAGATTTAAAAGGAACTGCGGTTTCACCTTACCAAATCAACCTGAAATGGACGGCTTCGGCTGGCAACATTCAGGCAGCGGGCTACAACGTATACCGCAACGGCAGCAAGGTCGGCACGACGAAAGAAATCTCCTACGGCGATACCGGGTTAACTCCGGATAAGGCCTATAGTTATGCTGTGAAGGCCTATAATGCAGAAGGGGTGGAGTCGCTGGCGAGCAATACCGTTCAAGTAACGACCAAACCTTCATCCACTGGAGAGGGTGTCCATAAGGCATTTCCACAGCATACGTCTTATGTAGCAGGCTCCATTAAGCCGAATCACTTGACTCAGGCCCAACTGGACGCTACGGTGGGCAGATTATATAACGAGTGGAAAACGAAATATCTGAAACAAAATCCATATCAGTCAGACCAGTATTACGTGTGGTATAGCGACGGCGACTGGTTTGAGAATAACGAGATTACAGTTTCGGAAGCGCATGGCTACGGAATGCTGATTACCGCTTTGCTCGCGGGTCATGATCCGGAGGCTAAGAAGTATTTTGACGGGATGTATCGCTATTTCAGAGCGCATCCAAGTGAAATCAATCCCGATTTAATGGCATGGCAGCAAGCGGATACCGGCACCGAAATTATTGATATCAATGGGGTGGATTCGGCAACCGACGGCGATATGGACATTGCTTACGCTCTCCTGCTTGCCGACAGCCAATGGGGTAGCAGCGGGGAGATTAACTACTTGTCCCAGGCCAAAAAGGTAATCAACGCCATTATGAAAAGCGATGTCAACCATTCCGAGTGGACATTGAAATTGGCGGATTGGGTCAGCGACAATGATCCCATGTTCGGCAATGCTACACGCCCTTCCGATTTTATGCTGCAGCATCTGAAAGATTTTAAAAATGTATCCGGAGACCCCAATTGGGATCGTGTTACCGATAAGACGTACAACATCATTAATAGTCTGTATGAAAATTACAGTCCAAAAGCCGGTTTGTTGCCGGACTTTGTATTCAAGGATGATACGGATGAGCAATACAAACCGGTAAGCCAGAAGAAATGGGATACCCCGGATGGATACTTCCTGGAATCGGAAAATGACGGGGATTACAACTACAACTCTTCCCGTATTCCTTGGAGGATCAGTACGGATTATCTCCTGACAGGTGATAACCGGGCTAAAGAGCAGCTCAGCACGCTGAACCGCTGGATTCGGGCCATGGCGGATAATGATCCGGCCAAGATCCTTGCGGGATATAAGCTGGACGGCACGGAAGCAATCAATGATTATTCAGATACGTCCTTCTCCGCACCCATGATGGTGAGCGCCATGATCGATTCATCCAATCAGGAGTGGCTGAATAAATTATGGGATTATAATGCGGCCGTTTCCACCGAGGACGATTTATATTTTGGCAATAATCTGCGTCTGCTCAGCATGATTGTGGCATCCGGCAACTGGTGGACACCAACCATCGTTGATACTGAGGCTCCCATGGAACCAACAATAGAGAGAGCGGAAGCGGTATCCAGCTCTATCATTGATCTAAAATGGACACCTTCCACGGATAATTTGGGAGTAAAGGGATACAGGATTTACCGCAATGACGTTGAAATCAAGACCCTGGAGGCAACAGAATACAGAGATAGCGGGTTATCTGCGGATACCCAGTATAAATACTATATTATAGCTGTTGATGCAGCAGGAAATACGTCCAAGATAAGTAATGTGAGAATCGTATCTACATTAAAGACCAGCGGGGACAGTGGCTCAGGCAACGGAGGAGGTAACCCGACTCCAACGCCAACGCCAACGCCGGCAGCTCCGAAGCCAAGTGAAGGTCCGTCGATAACACCGGCATCAACACCGGAACTGCAGCCAACGAGACCTGTTTTCAGCGATATCGGCAGCCATTTGTGGGCCAAGGAGGCTATTGAAGCTCTGGCGGCTAAAGGAATCGTTCAGGGAACGTCGAGTACTTTCTTCGAACCGGGCGCCAAGATGAAAAGAGCAGACTTTATATTGCTTCTGGTCAGAGCGTTTGATTTAAAGGCTGGTTTTGAAGTGAGCTTTGCGGATGCCGATCAGGACGCATACTATTATGAAGCGCTGGGAATCGCCAAACAATTGGGCATTGCCAGCGGGGTCGGCGGCAACAGGTTCAATCCGGGAGCAGAGATTTCCCGGCAGGATATGATGGTATTCATCGTAAGAGCATTGCAGAAGTCAGGAAAATTAGCGGAGGCCGGTTCCATCTCCGACCTTGGCAAATTTGCGGATGCCTCCAAAGTGGCTGATTATGCCGTAAAGGCAGCAGCCGTACTGGTCAGGGAGGGCATTGTCCTTGGTGACGGGAAATTGCTCCATCCAACGGGAGCTGCAACCCGTGCCGAAACGGCGGTTCTCTTTTACAGAATCATCAATAAATATTATTAATCCAAAAAGGCCAACAGCCCGTTCCAAATGGACCGGGCTGTTAGCCTTTTATTTTCCATTTACACGGGCTGTTGCAATCTTCTAAAGTATCCTGTATCCGCCCATCTGCTTGTTTAGAGATGTAACTTGCCTTTATATCCTCGGCACCGTCCCGGCTTCTGCCGCATATGCTGTAGCAGGGCGTTTGAGCAAAGGAGACATGAAGGTGCAGAATAAAATAACCAAAGTCCTGCAGCACATGGCCCATACGCACGAACAGATGGCGCGGATACTAGATGCCGAGCGCCACGTGGCTGTCCGTATGTCGCAAATTGTCCACGATCTGCCAGATGCAGATCCCGGTTTTGACGGTATCAGCGGGATGATCGAAAGCTCAACTCAAGTAAACAAGAATATTATTGCTTACTTGAATGCACTTGCAGATCTGGAAGAAGCGATGGCTGAAGGGGTAGGCAGAGTAATTAAGGAATTGAACGGTCAAGAAGAAGAGTAACGCTATAGGAGCAGGAGGCGGATGATGAGCAGAGAAAAGGCTTATCTGCAAATGCTGGAGTCGACCGCCACTATCCAGTGGAACATTGCAATGATTCTGGAAGCTAAGGCGGTTGAAGCTGAAAAGGTAAAACAGTGGGCACAACATCATATCCACGCTAGAGCTTTCGAATCTCATGAAGAGCAGCTAAAGGAATCCCTCTCCATTCACGAAGTTATCGTGGAAATGGTCGAAGGGCTGACTAAACTGGAGAATGGACTCTACAGCAATTTAAAAGCAGTGCTGGGCAGTGGTGAAGATGATGGTGGCGGGGAAGGTTTCGGAGACATGTCAGGTGATGGATTCAGTTTTGGAGAAGACAGCAAATGAGCGGGGACCGTCTCTCTGAACATGCCGTCAAGCTGGAGATGATCCGCTCCATTTCGCGCAGTCAGGCTGCTTTGGCAGCCATCTTGGAGAGCATCGCCGAATTGACGGGGCAATCTGAGCTGACGGCCCGCAAATTGAGCGACAATATCAGAATCTTAAGTGGGTATCAGAGCGCGATGTGCCGGATGATGTCCGGGATTTCACTGCATCAACCGAAACGGGGAATTCCTGCTGCGCCATGGCTGAGCAAGGCATACGCCGTAGGAACCTCCAGAGATCATGGAGCACAGGAGGAATAGAAGCATGAAGAAAAAGAGCCTTAGAACATTACGTTCAGGCAGAACCCGCAGACGCACACTGCTGCTCTTGCGGAAAACGAAAGTGCGTAGAGGTCTAGCCCGTAAACCCCGCAGAGGACTTACTCGGAAAATCGTTCGTTATGGAAAGACGAAGAAAGGTCTCTTGGTACGTAAGAAAAGAAGGCTCCGCCGTAAGCTTGTTCGAAAAGTAAGGGTTATACAAGCACCAGTTCATGTAGTGCCTGTTATCGAGGCTCCACCTGCTCCACAGGTCATTCCGCTCCCCCCGGACCTTGGCGTTTCTCCGGAAACGCCACCGGCAGACGCCTTTCAGCAGGGCTACACCGAAGCATACAACGTGGGGTTCGACGCCGGTTTCGCTAAGGGCTTCGAGGACGGGCATAAGCTGGAGTTTAACTGAGCAACGGCAGGTAGTTAAGAGGAAGGGACCCGGAGATCTAATCTATGAGCGTTAATCTGATCTTTCGTGTCCCTCAGCTTAGAGGGACTGCATCCTCTCTCGAATCATCCTAGTATCGGAATTTGTCTCCGAATATGATAGACTTCTAAAACGAGAATCTATTCAGAGGTTTTCAGATGTCGATAAGAAAGAGGGGATAGCAGGATGCAAGAAGGAAATGGGATCAGAAAAGCTAGACAGGATGAGATCGAAGAGATCATGGAATTGATCTCAAAATGTGTACAAGTTATGCAGGCCGCTGGAAGCGACCAGTGGGATGAGAGCTATCCGAATAAAGAGATTATCGAACTGGATATCGCACAGGGTACCTTATATGTATGTGAAGAAGATCAAGCTATCGCGGGTATTCTTGTACTGGATGAGAATGCTTCTGAGGAATATAAGAAGATCGAGTGGAAGCAAAATCAAGGGCCACATCTGATTATGCATCGTTTAGCAGTTCATCCACATATTCAGGGAAAAGGGATTGCGACTAGACTAATTGCTTTCGCGGAGGATTACGCAGCGCGTAATGGTTACACAAGTATTCGGCTGGATACTTATGCGAAGAATACTAGAGCATTGGAAATCTATCCTCGCCTTGGTTATGACCATAGAGGTGAAGTAGGTTTTCCGAACCGCACGGCGAACTTTCCAGTATTCGAGAAGGTACTGAAACCGGAACGTAGTCCGGAATCTTTAACATAAAAAAAGGTTCAGAGGGTTATCCTCTGGACCTTTTTTCTTTATTCCCTTAACGGCATGTCTGGTATCGAGTATCGGTATTTTTTTGATCCCGGTTAAGGATAAGGAGCCTTTTACCGGATACGCCGATCAGGTAACGAACGTTAACGATATCTTCATCGCTCATATCATCAATGGACAGAACTGCTGTAAGGCGTATTCTTGTTGATGTACGACCCGTAACGGTGAGCCTTCTTGGGATAAAAGAAATGGTTCCTGTATCTCCCGATATTACATAGAGTCTGTTGTTTCTAAAAACGGTTTTTAAATTACAGAACATGATGTTGCTCATTGTAATACCCCAGTACTTTCTAAAATACGAAATGACCTTAGCTCGGGTACTGAATCTAACCGGCAGACGATAATAATCGGCGCCATCAACGCGGATCACTCTCCGAGTATCGGCAGAATCGTAGACTTCGAACCATACTTTTTCAGCAGCGGCGATGAATGCTTGCAACTCATTTGGGGTTTGAGAAATTGTTGGCATTTGATCTCCTCCTCGCTATTACTTTATTAAAAGCGAAGCTATCGGTTCGGGTGATAGGACGAGTATAAGAAGCGGAACTTAAGTATTTTTGATAAGTAGTGTGGAATATAGTAATTAAAGTTATGTTTTGTTACATACATGCAGAGTAAAACATTATTTATAATTGTAAATAGGTTTATTTAAGGAATTTGTGTTAGTTCAGATAACTTTCGTTGACACTAAACATGTCTTTGTTTTTTTGATTGATTTATTCAAATTTGGATTAGAATAGTTTCTTTTCGTATATCCTTAATAATTGGTTTAAGGGTCTCTACCGGAAACCGTAAATTTCTGGCTACGAAGATATGCTAAGGCATATTTTTGTGGCCTTTTTGTGTTACACCGTGAAACGGCAAACGAATGAACAATGAGGAATATTCTGTTCAAAAATGCTGAGATCATTACAATGAACAAACAGGAGGAAATTATTTTCCGGGATGTTCGAATTAAGGACGATCTCATTGTAGAAATCGGCACTGGTCTGATCCCGTATGGGGAAGAAAAGATAATTGATGCCACGAACCGTACGTTAATTCCCGGTTTTGTTCAGACGCATATTCATTTATGCCAGACGTTGTTGATATGGAGACTGTTCACCATACGGACTATGCTTTTTAGGCCATTGCTAAAAGTGGAATCAGGGCATTGTCCGGTAAGGTAAAGATGGATCAAAAAGGGGGAGACGTACCTGAAGCACTGCAGGAGGATACCGCTTCTTCTTTGCAGGAAAGTGTGATTTACTTGAAAAATGGAATGGCTATGGCAATGGACGAATTCAATATGCGTTCTCTCCACGTTTTGTAATATCCTGCACCGAACCCTTGTAGACCGAGGTACGAGATCTCTCCGCAAGGTATGATGTGAAGGTGCACACCCATGCTTCTGAGAATTTAGGGGAAATTGAGATTGTGCAGGCGATGACTGGCATGCGTAACATCGTCTACCTGGATCACCTAGGATTAGCTAATGGGCGCTTAATACTGGCGCACTGTGTATGGCTGGATGCCGAGGAGCGGCGCATATTGCGGGATCGCGGAGTTCATGTAAGTCATTGCCCCGGTTCGAATTTGAAACTAGCTTCCGGAATCGCAGATACACCGGGGATGCTCCATGAGCAGGTGTCACTAAGTCTGGGTGCTGACGGTGCTCCATGCAATAACAACCTGGATATGTTTAATGAAATGCGGCTGGCGGCAATTATACAGAAACCTCAACATGGACCTACGACGATGGATGCCCGCAGTGTATTTCGTATGGCAACTATAGGTGGGGCAAAAGCGGTAGGGATGGAAGATAAGATCGGCAGTATCGAGGTCTGTAAAAAAGCAGACCTAATGCTCCTGAATCTCTTGAATTTCCATACCTTCCCCTCCTACGACGTAGATCCCATCTCTAGAATTGTATATTCTGCTACCCGGGCTGATGTGGAAACTACGATTATCGACGGGGAGATCGTGATGGAAAGAGGTCTGCTGAAGACTGCAGATAAAGAAATTGTGTTAAATGAAGCGAACCGTTCTATTAAAAGATTGCTTAAGTATACTTCAATCATCTGAAGATTGATCAACTCATAGTTAACAGGGATGTTCCCAAGCCGAAAGGGCGGCGGGGCATCTCTTTTTTTGAGTGGAAGATAATTCTACCATTTTGATAAAAAAAGTAAGTATTGTTATACTAGAACAACCTGATATTTTACAAATTACTAGAATAGATTTGATATTTCGAACAAATGAACATGTAAGAGGGGATTATAAGTGAAAAAGCAAGGGCCAGATCGCGCCCATTTTTTTATCGTTGTTATATTGTTATGGTTAAAGCTGTTGCTTCTGAGAGTGTTGTTCTTTGATAGAATTGCTTGGGAATGGATTGCAGCGGATGTAGCGCCAGTCCTTTTTATTATGGGGATTTTAACGGTGATTACGCCATCTAGGGTGAGAACAACCGTCTATTGGATATTTAACGGCTTTTTATCGCTGTTGCTGTTCGCAGCCGCTGTATATTTTAATCACTTTGGTTCTGTTCCAACCTACCTAGCCTTATCTGAAATCAATCAGGTATTTCAAGTGAAGGCAAGCGTAGAATCTACCATAAAGAGTATTGATTACTTATTCTTCGTGGATTTTGTCATCTTCGCTATCTATGGTTTGATTCGCAGATGGAAACAAGGAAAGACTCACCCGCGTGAACGCTTTAGTTCCCGGAAGACAGGATTCGTGCATGTGGTGGTGATTCTGGTATCCATTATTGGAGGTTTTTCTTTATCGGCATATTCTGTCCACTCTGCACAGGGGATTACAAATGAGCTTGTACAGGCAGAAACTGCCGGATTTCTAAATTATGAAGTCGTTGCTGCGATTAAGATTAATGAAGATAACAATCTCATTGGAACAGGTGATATTAAGGATACGATTGCGAAGGTTGACGCGCTGCAATCTTCCTATCCATATAGTGACAAGCCAGCGGGTACGACTCCTGATTATTTTGGCTCACAAAAGGGTAAAAATGTAATTGTGCTACAATTGGAAGCTTTTCAGAATTTCCCGCTTCATCAGTCCCTGAATGGCCAGGAACTGACACCAGTCATGAATAAGTTAGCAGATGAGGGCTTTTATTTTCCTCATGTCTACCAGCAGATTGGTCCAGGGAATACATCTGACGCTGAATTCATGAGCAATACGTCTATTTATCCGATCGGTACTTTGGCTATGTCTACCGGATTCGGGGACAGAGAATTGCCAAGCTTACCGCGACTGCTAAGGGATAAAGGGTATGAGGCGTACACCTTTCATGTGAATAAAGTAGGGTTTTGGAATCGGAATGAGCTATATCCGGCGCTTGGATTTAATGGCTATTATGACAAAGATTATTTTACAAATGATCATTTTAATGCGTTTGGTGCTTCCGATGAACAGCTGTATATTACGGGTGTCGAGAAATTGACAGAGCTGAAGAAGAAGGGAACTCCTTTCTACGCACAGATGGTGACAGCATCCAGTCATCATCCGTTTAAAATTCCAGATTCATTTAAGAAAATCACTGTGCCTGATCATTTGAAGGATACGATGCTTGGTGATTATTTGACTGCTATAAACTATACTGATTATGCCATAGGTACTTTAATAGAAGGTTTGAAAGAAAATGGATTGTGGGATAACACTGTTCTGGTCATGTATGGCGATCACTTTGGCCTGCAGCCTCAGGATGTTCCACCAGAGCAAGTGGAAAGCGCACTTGGTGTTCCATATGATTCCCGGATCAGCCGCTTTAATATTCCACTCATTGTACGTGTGCCGGGAATGGAGCAAGGGCAAGTAGTAGAGCGTACGGGAGGACAACTAGATATCCTTCCTACGATAGCTAATTTAATGGGCGTTTCACTACAACAAGAAGGTTATACAGCCTTTGGTCATGACCTGCTCAACATTGATCGTAATGTGTTAGGGATGAGGTATTATTTGCCTTCCGGCTCCTTCTTTAATGATGACATTCTCTATGTCCCTGGAAAAGGATTTGCAGACGGTGAAGCAGTGTCGCTGGATACGCTCAAGCCGGTAACGGACTTCTCGAAATATCAGAGCGATTATGAGTATGTATTGAAGCTAATGAATTTGTCCGACGAATATGTGAAGCTGTTACCACAGAGATAGGGGGAATCATGAAAAAGTTCTGGAAACCGGAGTATCTCGTAAGCCTTGCCGGCTGCGGTCTTATTATTTATCTGCTTTTCGTAGGACCATTTATTGGTGTTGCCGATAATGGAGATTTTCTGCGTATGATGAATACCATCGGTCTGAACTACTATGATACTGCAGCATCGTATACCGACCAGTTTTTTAATTTTAGCCATTCTCGTTTTGCGTATGAGAATTTGTTTAGGGGCTTCTATCCTTCTTCACAGATTTTGCTTGTGCTTGTACCGAGGTTGATCGGCGGGCTCATCCATGGCAGCTTTTTTGATGTTAGATTGCTTGGTGCAGTCTACGGTCTTCTTTTACTGGTGGCGACCTGGCTGCTGGTGAAGTACAATGCTCGCGGCTCTTATGTTACGGGACTGCTGCTAGGTGCAGCTATTTTGTTTGTATTCTATGATATTGGGTATTTGGCATACTTCAACTCCTTGTTTGGAGAACCGGTATCGATGGTGTTTATGCTGTTGACCTTTGCACTGGGGTTAAGACTCACTAGCCAAGAAAAGCCTACGACTAAGGGGTTAACCTTATTTTTTATTGCGATTCTGTTTCTGGTCACCTCCAAAATTCAGAATGCACCGATTGGGATTGCCTTTGCATTGATCTTCCTGCGGTTTATGACGCTTGATGGTGAGCGAAAATGGAGAAAGCTGGCCTTACGCTTTTCGATTGCGATATTTCTGGTATCCATCGTTATGTACGTGACGGCGCCGAAAGAGCTGAAGCATATTAACCTGTATCAGACCGTGTTTTTTGGGATATTAAACGAATCACCGGATGTGAAGGGAGATTTGCAGGATCTCGGATTGCCTGAACGGCTGGAGGTACTTGCGGGCACGAATTATTTTCAGACCGATACAGTGATCAAACAGGATGATCCTTCGCTGGTACCGGATTTCTACGACCGGGTATCCCATAAGGATGTATTGTTCTTCTACTTAAAACATCCAGGACGGTTAATAGATAATATGGAATATGCTGCGAGTAACAGTATGGCGATTCGTCCTTATTATCTAGGGAACTATGAGAAGAGTGAAAATAAGTCAGCTGGTGCATTATCGTACACTTATAGCGGGTGGAGCGAATTCAAGAACAAGCATATTCCGCATACGCTCGGATTTCTCACTATATTCTATCTGGTGTATTTTGCCGGGGCGCTGTTCCAATATTTCCGTAGTCGGGATGTTCGGGGGAGAGTTGCTGGTGAGCTGCTGATGTTATTGGGACTGATAGGGCTTTTCTCCTTCTTGGTTCCGATTCTTGGGGACGGAAGGGCTGACATCGGTAAGCATTTATTCTTGTTTAATGTGTGCTTCGACATGATGGTTGTAGTCATGTTCGGATGGATTGTGCATAAGATAGTGGGGATTGTAAGACGTTAATTTATGGAACAAATCAAACAGCAAGTTTCCGATTATGGAGACTTGCTGTTTTTATTAGTACGCCCAGCATGGGCGTTATCTTTAGGGTGAAAGTCCCGAACGGGGGCTGGCGAGCGCCTACCGTTAGCCAAGGGCAAGGGTGTCCACCGTGAGGTGGAATCTGAAGGAAGCCGGA
>NZ_CAKMAB010000067.1:0-21290 GCF_924513355.1 Paenibacillus pseudetheri | reverse complement strand
TGGGCTCGTAGGCACCATAGCTTATCGACCTTCCTCTCCCAGCCATAGTAGAAGTATTAACAGATACAAATATTTTCATCATCTGTGGTGCGGCGCTTGCGTTGCATGTATGGCTAACGGGTAGGTTAAGTTGACGGAGTCCACGGCTATAGATACATCCGGTCGGCTGCATTTTAAAGCTTATCGAACAACATGCAGCTTAATCTTTGTTACATAATCTCCTTCTCGATTTTTAACAACCGTGTCATAAATGTATTCTTCAAAAACATATTTCCCTAATGATAATTTTAATCGAACCATTTCATCAAAAAGCCGGTTGTATGTGCAATCTATAGTTCTCTCTTCCCCAATATGGTACCCAATTAAAAAATCCCCTTTTACGGTCTCGAAGAATGGATAACCTCCTTTAGGATGAGGCTGTTCCATATACAGGTACATATAATTAGTGAACTCTCCGTTCAACACTTGCTCGCGCATCGTAATACCGCCAATAGGGTAACCTGTATCAAGCTGGTTTAAGAATAGCTCATCAATGAAATCAGAAACAACCTCCACGAAATTGTCTTCTGTAATGTCCTTAATATCACGACTCAAATAAAGTTTAGACTCTGGGAAATACTCCAGCGTAATTTCATTAAAGTTCAGATTCGATGCTTGTTCTAATAGCGCAATCTTTGTTTCTAATATTCTTTCATTTCTCTCAGCCGCTTCTCTTCTTTTAGTCACTTCTGCCTTTTGTCGATACATAAGTGACAGAAATAGTTCAGGAGATTTCTTTTTCGTATATTCTTGGATTTCGTTTAATGACATACCGAGATCCTTAAACAGATCAATAACATTGAATAACTCTAACTGATGGATAGAATAGTAACGGTAACCTTTTGCATTCTTTATCATAGGAGATAAAAGCCCAATGTTATCATAGTAGATTAATGTTTGTTTATTCACTTTACATAGTTTGGCAAATTCCGCTGTCGTGAAATATCTAGGCTTGTCTTGTTTCATTAGATTAAAGTTCTGCTCCCCTCTTGACTATATAGTTACTATATACACTAAGATGGTTTCGTAATCAACTTTTAACAATAATGGAGAATCGAAATATGAGTACAATCCGAATTACGCCAGTAACCGAAGAGAATAATTCTGCTGTATTAGCCTTAAAGGTCAGCGAAAACCAAAAAACATATATAGAAACACCTGAACAGTGTTTACAAGAAGCATATGAATGCCCTTACTATAAGCCGGTCGGGCTATACTATGACGATGAATTAGTTGGATTTGCAATGTACGGCTGGTTTCCTGAATATGATGATGGTAATAGTGAGGGAAGAGTGTGGTTAGATCGCTTTTTAATTGACGAGCGCTATCAAGGGCAAGGATTTGGCAGACTAATGCTGCAGAGCCTCCTCGCTCATCTCACTAGTGAATATCAGTGTAATAAGATCTTTCTAAGTATTTATGACAACAACGCACACGCTCTACGACTTTATAAGAAGTTTGGATTTAAATATAACGGTGAGCTCGACTTTAATGGAGAAAAAGTGATGGTATTGGATTTATTAACTCGTTAAACTAGAGCAACCCGGTAACTCATTGCTTTCGGAGAAATTTTATGTATTGAATTTATATATCACATAAGCACTTTGTTGATTCAACGTTTTATGGCAGTTTCTATTTGGTAACGAGGTTGTGAAATATCAGTTGCTGCATCACGGTCTTCATTAAACTAAAGGGAAAAGATAGTTTAACCATGACAAGGCTGCCAGCACGATTGGCAGCCTTGCTGCGGTATCGGGCAGGATAGCTCAATAAATTCACGAATACTCTACATATGGAATTATTTACGGAGTTCGTAAATAAGAAGTTATCTGAAAGAGTGGCCCAAAAAAACTTTGAAAGTAATTCATTCGCAACATCCTGTTGCCTTATGCAAAAGATTATTTAGTGGATTTTCTTTTTTATACAACTCGAACATGTTTTGTGAAAAAATACGAACAAGAAATTTAAATGAATAGGGGTTAATAAATGATAAAGATTCGAAATTTGTCAGAAAATGAATTTGAAAAATTTAAAGAGTGGTCTGTTAATGACTATGCAAAAGATTTAATCAAATCTAAAATGAGTAGCGATAAAGATGCTTATAAATGTGCTGAAAAAGAATTCAATGAACTACTTCCGATGGGTTTATCAACAAAAAATAATTATTTATATGTAATGATAAATCATAGTTTAGAAAAAATTGGTTTTAATTGGTATGAAAAAGAGAATACATCAGGATTCATTTGTGATTTTTTGGTTATGCAAAATTACAGAAATAAAGGGTATGGATTTGAAACTATGAAATTGATAGAGCAGGATGCCAAAGATAAAGGAATTAGAAAACTCAGACTTAGTGTATTTAATTTCAATGAACCAGCCTACAATCTATATAAAAAACTAAAATATAAAGAAGTTGAGAACAATGATGGAAATGCGATAATGGAAAAAATACTTGATAACTAATATATGGGGAAATTCAAATGACCCTTGTGTACTGAATCAGTAAATGATAATTAAGCTAACGAGGAACTATAGTTCAATAATGAGAGGGCTATAGAGAGGTAATCCTTTGTTCAACTAAAGGGCAGCATAGTTAAACAACCTTCCCTAATGCGTTATTTCAAAAATGAGCAATCGAAAAGAAATCACATCAACCGTACCATGGTATAATATTTGTATACAAATAATTACATAAATTAAAATCCTTATAAAAAAGGGGGAATGAGCAATATGGCAAATATCGAGCACTTACAGACCGTGAATGTTCCAGCTTCAACGGTATATGAAGCATTAACCACTGCAAAAGGACTTTCAGAAATATGGACAAATGAACTAATAGTCAATGATCAGATCGGTTGTATAAATGAGTTCCAATTCGGAGGCAAAGGTTTAACAAAGATGCGAGTTGATGAGCTTGTTACCGATAAAAAGATTTTGTGGCAGTGTGTTGATTCAGATCCCGAATGGATAGGTACGACAATTTCTTTTGATATGGAGGAAAAAAACGGGAAGACTTCAATCATTTTTCGTCAGAAGAATTGGGAGGAAGTGACCGCATTTTATCGCGTATGTAATTATAACTGGGCTATTTTTTTGTACAGTCTTAAACAGTATTGCGAAGAAGGCGAGGGTCTTCCGTATCATAAACGGAAGTTTTAGAACCATTGAAAACACGGATGGGCGACTAAAGTACATGATGACAATCATTCGTTCAACTATCGGGACACGATAGTTCAATAATGAGAAGGCTAACGAAAGGTAGTTCTTGGTTAGGTGGCTATCTCTATTAATATCTATGATGAAATCTGCGCTTTAATAATATGCTTATATCGAAGGAGGCATTGGAATGAAGCAACTTTATATAAAGCAGAAGGTATTCAGTCTAAGTGGTAAATTTACGGTAAAGAATCAGCAGGAGCAGGATGTCTATTATGTAGAGGGCAGTTTTATGCAAATACCAAAGACTTTCTCCATTATGAATACAACAAGAGATGAAGTCGCACTTATTAGGAAGAAGGTATTTAGTTTTTTACCGAAGTTTTTTGTTGAGGTCAATGGTCGAGAGGTGTTAACGATTAAGAAGGAGTTTTCTTTCTTTAAAGCACGATATACGATTGATGCGGCTGACATTGAGGTACATGGTAACTGGTGGGACATGGATTTTCAGGTCTTACAGCATGGTGTAGTCATAGGTAAAGTGAACAAGGAATGGTTTACTTGGGGCGATAGCTACAAGGTACAAATATTGGATGAAGAGATGGAGGCAATCATGATTGCGTTCGTTGTGGCAATTGATTGTGTAAAAGCTGACCAAGCAACTGCTTCCTCATCAGCGACGATTTAATTTAGGGGCATACAAAATAATAAGTTGATGGGAAATTTTATAAATAGCGTAGTCTAAGATTTTAATATGCCTTGAACAACTGATGTATGAAAACGATTGAACTTTTGTATTTAGACCCTTAAATTTTACATTTTTAGCCTAAAAGATACATTGACCCGGAAAAGGTTGGAGCCTATAATCATAAACAGGAAAAATTCATTAGATATGGAGCTATCTGTAACCTGGGGATTTCTCAATGGTTCTATTTGTAAACGCATACAATGAGGTTTTTCCATATTTTCTAAGAGGTTATTTAATTGGTACGAAAACAATCTAGGCGGTTTGTTTCTTGGTTGATCATTTTTTCGCTAATTTTTAGTTTATTCGGTTTATCCGGCGGGGCTTCAGCCAGCAACACTGATTATACAGTCTCCTATACGAACACCACAGCATCTGCTGTAACACTGCATTGGACCACGAATAACTGGACGAATACCAGTCATGTCTAAAAATGGGACCACGTTTACAGCCAACCTCAATGTACAGGAGGGCGCAACACTCATTTATTGTTATCACATCACAGCCCCGACGGATAGCTGGGACAGCAACGGAGGGAAGAACTGGACGGTAGTTATTCCAGTTGCTGGGAAGTATGAAGCTGAGAGTGCAGCCTTGTCAGGTGGCGCAAAAATAAATACGAATCACACCGGATATACCGGCACCGGTTTTGTTGATGGATACACAACCACAGGAGCAACCACCACCTTCAATGTTCAATCTTCCGCTGCAGGCGCCTATAATGCCACGCTTCGCTATGCCAATGCGACTGGCAGTGCCAAGCAAGTTTCCATTTATGTGAATGGAGCAAAGGTAAAGCAGACCACTTTAACGAACTTGGCAAACTGGGATGGGTGGGGTGACCAAACAGAAACGCTCTCCTTACAGGCAGGAAATAATACGATCGCCTACAAATATGACTCGGATGATACTGGGAATATCAATATCGACTATCTAACTCTTTCAGCCACAGCAACGCCAACTCCTACCGCAACACCAACCGTAACACCAACGCCAACGCCAACGCCAACGCCAACGCCAACGCCAACACCAACACCAACACCAACACCAACACCAACACCAACACCAACACCAACACCAACACCAACTGTGACTCCTACGCCAACACCAATCGTAACTCCTACCCCAACTCCAACTTCGGCTGGCTTAACGGTTCATTTTAAGAAACCAGCAAACTGGAGTTCAGCAGTTCGAATTCATTACTGGAATCTGAGTCCGACAACGGTTCCAACAAGCGGAGCTTGGCCGGGAATTCTGATGAAATCGGACGGAAACGACTGGTACAGCTATACTATTGCCAACGCCACCGGCACAAGCCTTATCTTTAATGATGGTAACGGCAAACAGACCGCAGACTTGTCCCGCAGTGTAAAAGAGGGCTGGTATTCCGCAGATAATGTGTGGTATGACGCTAATCCAGAAATTTCGAAGATCCCCGTGATTTCAGTCTCTCCTACGCCTAAGACATATGATTCTGCTCAGTCCGTGAAGCTTTCCAGTCTTAATAGCAGCGATAAAATCTACTATACGACAGACGGATCGACACCTACGACAGCCTCTACCTTGTATACCACTCCAATCCAAGTAGCCTCTACTATGACTATTAAGACTTTTGGTGTTAACTCCCTCGGTCAAGCAGGCAATGTAGGCACTTTTTCTTATGTTATTGACCTGAATCTCGACCTGCAAGCCCCAATCATTACAGCGAATTTGCCTGTTGGCAATTCAAGTTCTGCGGTTACCGTATCTTTTAATATAAAAGATAACAAAGCGGCAACGACCACCGCATATTACACGGATAATGGTACGGAACCAACTACTAATTCAAATCTTTATATTTCAGGAAATGCTTTAACTGCTCTGGCAGGACCGTCCATTCTTATTAATAAGACGACGACACTGAAATTCCTGGTGGTTGATGGTGCCGGAAATGAAACGAAACAGAGCTTTGTCTATACGATTGGAAATAAAGGCGATTTCCGTGAAGACACCATTTATTTCGTAATTACTTCACGATTCGATGATGGTGATCCGAGTAACAATGTACATTCATGGGAGGATGCCAAAGCAGGCAATCCGGACTCAGACCCAGCTTGGAGAGGTGACTTTAAGGGACTGATTCAAAAGCTCGATTACATCAAAGCGCTCGGATTCAGTGCCATTTGGATTACGCCAGTTGTGCAGAATGCTAGCGGGTATGATTATCATGGCTACCATGCGATTAACTTTTCCAAAGTAGATCCAAGATATGAGTCAGCTGGAGCCTCTTATCAGGAATTGATTAATGCAGCTCATGCCAAAGGGATAAAGGTTATTCAGGATGTTGTTGTGAATCATACCGGTAATTTTGGGGAAGAGAATCTGTTACCGATGTTCAAAAAAGATCCAACTGCAGCCGACACCGTAAATAACATGCTCAAAATTACGGATAAACTGCCAGCTAACTATGATACGATGACCCCTGATCAGCAATATCAGGTCAGACTCGCAATCATGAAAAATGCGGAAACCAACAATAACATGTACCATACCGAAAAAAGTCTTTCCTGGGAATCTTACACCGTACAAACAGGACAAATTGCAGGAGACGCCGTGGACTTAAATACGGAAAATCCTATAGTGAATCAGTATCTGATTGACAGCTATAATCAATATATTGATATGGGTGTTGATGCTTTCCGGGTCGATACTGTGAAGCATGTGAGCCGGTATATTTTTAACAAATACTTTGTTCCTGCTTGGAAAACAAGGGGGGGCTCAAACTTCTTTGTCTTTGGTGAAGTGGCTACTCGGTACAGAGATGTATGGAACAGTGGGATACCGGCAATATCGACTCCATTCTATACATGGAAAAGCGCGAAAGCTTATCCGTGTGATGGACAAAATGACTACGCTTCCAACAAGCTGTCAGTGGAACAAGAGTGGGCAGATAACTCTACTACAGCAGGGCAGCCAACCTCGAACAATGCTTTTTTAATAGGAAATAATTATCACGCGCCTGACTATTCGATGAAATCGGGTATGGATGTTATTGATTTTCCAATGCATTGGGCGTTCAAGACTGCGCAGGAAGCATTCAGTATGAAGAGCGGTGATCAATTCTATAACGATGCCACATGGAATGTAACTTATGTTGACTCTCATGACTATGCACCTGACCAAGCACCAGAGAATCAACGATTTGCAGGGACACAAGACACATGGGCTGAGAATCTTGCTCTGATGTTCACCTTCCGGGGAATACCTGCGATCTATTATGGTTCTGAAGTTGAATTCAAAAAAGGATCAGTCATCGATGTAGGTCCAAATGCACCGCTCAGCTCAACAGGGCGTGCTTACTTCGGAGATCATATTGAGGGTAGCGTTACGGTTCAGGACTACGGTAAATATACAAATGCTACCGGCACACTTGCCGATTCATTGAACTATCCTTTGGCAAAACATATCAGACAACTCAATTTAATCAGAAGAGCGGTTCCAGCCTTGCAAAAAGGCCAGTATTCCACAGAAAATGTATCAGGCGATTTGGCATTTAAAAGAAGATACACCGACAGTTCCAAAGGGATTGATAGCTTTGCATTAGTTACGATCTCAGGAAATGCGACATTTACCGGAATTCCGAACGGAACTTACGTGGATGCGGTGACTGGCGATACCAAAAACGTTACTAACGGCACAATCACTCTGGTATGCTCCGGAAAAGGAAACGCGAGAGTGTATGTATTGAACGGTAGCGGTGGAATCGGACTGACAGGAACCTACCTGAAGTAGAATCAAAACTGCCTTAGTTAAAAAGAAGAAGCAACCTCAGTTCGGATTGTTCACCGTTCTAAGGTAGCTTCTTCCTATACAACTTAATCATTTAATCCTTTTCCATCTAGAATTTGCGGCATCCATTTTTCAACCCTAGATACTCGAGTTTTGGATTGCTTGGGTTCAGAAAAATGATGAAGGTATGCTCTTTGCCGCCCGGGCGTCAAGGATTCAAAAGCCTTTTTCAACATAGGCATTTCATCGAGTTTATTTTGAAATACATCAGGAATGATGAAATCTGTATTCTTTTTAAATTCCACTTCCAAACCAGCTTTTTCAACTTCGATGGCTTCATAAATATAGTCTTTTATGATGCTTTCTTTTTCAAGGATCTCTTGAATATTGGTGAACCGAATCTGGCGTGCTGCTTGTACATTCTCCGTTTGTTGAATTAGAATCCCATGGGTATCCTTTAATAAGACACCTTTATGAAACAGCAGCGCAATATATTCTTTAAATCCATGGATTAAGACTATGTTTTTGTTCTCAAACGTGTAACAAGGATGCATCCATTTAAAGTCTTCGGTCAACTCACAGTCAAGAACGATATTTCTCAACGTCTCGTATTCTTCCTGCCACTGTTTTACTTTCCTTAGAAATCCGTCCACCTTAGGATTGGTTTTACTATTAGTCATTAAGGAACACCCTTCTTCCTCGTAATCATATTAAGATTTCTACTTACTTAGCTTGTCCCTTTTGCGGCCGATCTAATTGCATAGTTTGCATACTGACACTAGTAAAGATAACATTATATTAGATGTCTCTTATGGAAATGGCTAGTAAAACTTAGGTTAGAGAGGCATTTATGAACCGAATAGAAGTATTAATGTTTAATGCAAACTTCCCGCCATTTCATAAGCCAATGATATTGTTGATCGCAAAATTCTTTGGATATACATTGTAATCCTTGGCATTGTACTATTCTTGAGATAATTTGAAAATGTCTGATCGCAATAAAATCGAAAATCGCAAGAATCTCCTTGTCGCTCAGTGTGCGTATTGTACTATATCCTTTATAAAAGCGTTCGTACAAACGGAGGGTTTGATCATACATCGATTCATGAAATTCATTAAAATGGGTATCGTCACACATATATGCAACATCCATACTCGGATAATCACCTGAAGCGTCGTCGAAGTCAAAGAGAACATATTCGCCATGCTCGTTTCTGATCATATTTCCCGTATGGAGGTCGCCGTGACAGAAGTTTTTAGGGAGCCTAATGATGCGTTCCCATAATTCATTACCGTATTGCTTAAGTTCTAGAATTTTTTCTGGATCAAAATGGAGTTCTCTCATATTGGAGATATAGCCATCGATGTAATCAACTTTCGTCCTGTTAATAAGTTTATTGGGATATAGTTTCATTAGGTTATGGAGTTCTGCAATCTGATTTCCGATGCTTTCTGCCTCAAGCTTAACCTGGGGCATTGCGCCCTCGACATAATCGTATAACATACCTACGCAGCTACCATCCTGACTACTAAGCATAATATGGCTATCATTTTCGATAGTTCTAACCACAGATACTGCTGGATATGAATTTGCTTTTAAATAATCTAAGATCTGGACCGTCTGCAAGGCGTCACCCGATTTAAAGTTACGGTATATTTTAAACATATACTTTTGTTCTTGGGTCTGTAAGAAATATACTTTTCCGATCATCTCTCGATGAAGTTCGATATTCTCTATATTTATTTGATAGGCTCGCTTGATTTCACCGATAAGACTATCAATTTTCATAAGCTGAATTCTCCTTTGAGTAGAACTTGGGCTATATAAATTATCTTTACTGTATTCTAATATGTAAATACTAACGATAGCTTATGTTTTTATGATAGGTGACAAATAACTTTTGTTTGGAGAGATATACATTGAATACAATTACTGTCGATTTAGTTGCAAGATTAATCAATGAACAATTTCCCGCGTGGTCAGATTTAGAGATTAGACCTGTAAAATGCAGTGGGCATGATAATCGAACGTTTCATTTAGGTGAGCATATGAGCGTGAGGTTACCAAGTGCAGCAGCTTATGCTCCACAAGTAGAGAAAGAGCAACTATGGTTGCCCATATTAAGTAAAGAACTCACGTTACCTATTCAAATACCATTAGCCAAAGGGAAGCCTAACGAAGAATATCCATTGCCGTGGTCTATCAATAAGTGGGTAGAGGGTGAGACATTAACGTACCAAAATATTAATGATCTTAAGCAATTTGCAAGAGATTTGGGGGCATTTTTATTAGAATTACAATCTATTGATGCTAGTGGAGGACCTATAGCAGGAGAACATAATTTCTATAGAGGTGGATCTTTAGCTGTATATGATGAAGAGTCTAGACATGCGATTGAGCATAATAAAGATATTTTTAAAGAGGATCTATTGAAAGAAATCTGGGAACTGGCATTAGATTCTAAATGGAATTCCAAGCCGGTTTGGGTTCATGGAGATATTGCGCCAGGGAATTTACTAGTCAAAGAGGGAAGGCTTGGTGCAGTCATTGATTTCGGAATCTTGGGTGTAGGCGATCCTGCTTGCGATGCGGCAATGGCATGGACCTTTTTTGATGAGGATAGTAGAAAGGTATTCAAGGATGTATTACAGATGGATGAAGAGACTTGGAATAGAGCAAGAGGATGGGCTTTATGGAAAGCGTTAATCACATATAATGGAAATCGATATTCAAACCTAAAGGTAGCGAGAGAATCTTTAAATATTATCAACCTAATAGTAAATGACTTCGAATTGTAGAAATTGCCCTACATAAAACATGTAAACTAACCCATACTAGTTCATAAGTATGATAATTTATGAACATTTAGCGACTGACAACGATTATCATATTAGAATTATTATAAATAACTTGACAGGCCTTAATTTGGTTAATTATAATAATTACAAATAGTATTCAGATATGTGATGTTTGCAGATTTGAATATTGTATCCACCAAAAATAAAACTTAAAGGAGATTTAAATAATATGTCACTTATCGGAACAGAAGTCCTACCATTCAAAGCAAGCGCATTTCAAGATGGGAAATTCATCGATGTATCAGAAGAAAACTTTAAAGGTAAATGGAGTGTAGTTTGCTTCTACCCAGCTGACTTTACATTCGTATGCCCAACTGAACTTGAAGATCTGCAAAACCAATATGAAACCCTGAAACAACTGGGTGTTGAAGTATATTCCGTTTCCACAGATACTCACTTTACACATAAAGCATGGCACGAAAGCTCTGCAGCCATTGGCAAAGTAAAATACATTATGATTGGCGATCCATCTCATGTAATTTCCCGTAACTTTGATGTTCTGATCGAGGCTGACGGTCTTGCTGATCGTGGTACATTCATCATTGATCCAGACGGTATTATCCAAACCGTTGAAATTAACGCAGGTGGTATTGGCCGCGATGCTAGTGCACTTGTTAACAAAATCAAAGCAGCACAATATGTACGCAATCATCCAGGTGAAGTTTGCCCAGCGAAATGGTCCGAAGGTGCAGAAACTCTTAAACCAAGTCTCGATCTTGTAGGTAAGATTTAAGGAGCGAAAGCTAAATGAAATTAGATCAAGAAATAAAAGCTCAACTAGCGCAATACCTAGAACTCTTGGAAGGCGACGTAGTACTGAAAATCAGTGCAGGCTCTGACGAAGCATCTCAAGAGATGGAAGCGCTGGTTGATGAAATTGCCAAAATGTCAGCTAGGATAACGGTAGAAAAAACCGAACTGCCTAGAACCCCAAGCTTTAGCGTAAATCGCGTGGGTGAAGATACGGGCGTAACCTTTGCTGGAACTCCGCTAGGACATGAGTTTACTTCATTAGTGTTGGCTCTATTGCAGGTTAGCGGAAGAGCGCCTAAGGTTGAGCAAAGTGTTATTGATCAGATCAAAAGCATTAATGGCGAATATAAGTTTGAAACTTATGTCAGCCTAAGCTGTCATAATTGCCCTGATGTTGTACAAGCACTGAACCTAATGAGTATCTTCAATCCTGGCATTACCCATACGATGATTGACGGCGGAGTGTTCAAAGAAGAGGTAGAGCGCAAAGAAATTATGTCTGTTCCAAGCGTTTACCTTAACGGTGAATTTTTCGAAAGTGGTCGTATGACGGTTGAAGAAATTCTAGCTAAAATGGGTAGTACTGTAGACGCATCAGAGTTTGACAATAAAGCTCCATATGATGTACTTGTTGTTGGCGGTGGCCCAGCAGGTGCAAGTGCAGCAATTTACGCAGCGCGTAAAGGAATTCGCACAGGGATTGTCGCTGAACGCTTAGGCGGACAGGTCAACGACACACTTGGCATTGAGAACTTTATCAGTGTAAATTACATTGAAGGTCCTCAGCTCGTAGCTAAACTTGAAGAGCAAGTGAAAGAGTACGGCATTGATGTGATGAAGTTACAACGTGCCACACGTTTAGATAAGAATGATTTAATTGAAGTTGAACTCGAGAACGGTGCTGTTCTAAAGAGTAAGACGGTCATTCTGTCGACAGGTGCTCGTTGGCGCAATATGGGTGTGCCTGGTGAAGCTGAATTCAAGAATAAAGGCGTAGCCTACTGCCCGCACTGTGATGGTCCTTTGTTTGCAGGCAAAGACGTTGCCGTTGTCGGCGGCGGTAATTCAGGGATTGAAGCAGCTATTGACCTTGCGGGTATAGTGAAGCATGTAACGGTTCTGGAATTTGCTCCAGAGCTCAAAGCGGATGCTGTACTGCAAGATCGTCTCTACAGCCTACCTAACGTTACTGTTCTTAAGAACGTGCAAACGAAAGAAATTACCGGAACGGATAAGGTAGATGGTATTTCTTATATCGATCGTGCGACAGAAGAAACTCACCATATCGAATTGCAGGGTGTGTTTGTACAGATCGGTTTGGTTCCAAACACAGATTGGTTAGGTGACATGGTTGAACGTACTCGCGTTGGCGAGATCGTTGTTGATAGCCATGGTGCCACTAATGTACCAGGAGTATTTGCTGCTGGCGATTGCACTAATAGTGCTTATAAACAAATCATCATTTCGATGGGATCTGGTGCAACTGCAGCCTTAGGTGCATTTGATTATCTGATCCGCAACTAATCGATACTATTAATAAAAGTAGGAAACCCAAAGCCCTCACTTTTCACAAAGTGGGGGCTTTTTTCGCGCTTACCTATAATAAAATCTATTCCGGCTGATTTATCTATTTCCATATGTGATTTTGTACGGTTTGTTGCTTATTTTCCTGGCGACACCATTAATTTGAACATTACCAAGGAAGACAGCTTTTAAAAAAGAAGAACCGCTTTACATAGTTATACGAGAGAATCAAGCATTAAAGTCCGATGTTCCGGCCAACTTCTATGGATTCGAGTTTACGAAAAAATTGTAGCAAGAGAATCAGTTTTTTTTGTTGAAACAAAAGAATATTTTAAACGTATATTTAAATTCACGGATGGTATAGTAAGATAGTAGGTGAGTATCAAACTTAGGAGGAATAAATCATGTCAACGCCACACAATGCCGCACAAAATGGTGAAATCGCTAAAACGGTATTAATGCCAGGAGATCCGTTAAGAGCGAAGTATATCGCAGAAACTTATTTGGAGAACTGGGCCCAATTTAATACGGTACGGAATATGTTTGGGTATACAGGCACTTACAAAGGTAAAGAAGTGTCCGTAATGGGTTCGGGAATGGGAATGCCAAGTATCGGTATTTATTCTTATGAACTTTACAAAAATTATGGTGTGGAAAACATCATTCGCATCGGTAGTGCAGGTGCCTACACAGATAAATTGAATTTATTTGACGTAGTGTTGGCGGATAGTGCATGGAGTGAATCTACATACGCCTATGTGCAAAGTGGTGTAGAAGGGGACGTGCAGCTGCCAAGTAAAGAATTGAACGAAGTCATTGAAGCAGCGGCTAAACGTATTAACAAGCCACTTTTGACTGCAAGAATTCATTCAAGCGATGTATTCTATCATGAAGACAACGTGCCTGGTCACAATGAATTTTACAATGAACATAACTGTGTATGTGTAGAAATGGAGAGCTATGCATTGTTCCATAATGCGAAAGTATTAGGTAAACAAGCAGCATGTATTCTTACCATTTCAGATTCATTAGTTACTCATGCAGTAACCACGGCAGAAGAAAGACAAAATTCTTTCAACAGCATGATGGAAGTTGCATTAGAAGCAGCGATCTCTCTTTAAGATTAAGAAGTGAAAGATAAACTAAAACATCTTTATACAGATATTGTATAGAGATGTTTTTTTGTGTTTTCAAGATTAAAGAGGCTATATCCCTTAGTTTCGTTATTGACAAGAAGAAAAATCCAGATCATAATAACATATGAGCACTTGTTCATATGTTATTATGATCTGGAGCTTTTGAATACCACTGCGCGCGCATACAAATAATCTTGCTGAAGGAAAATAGGAGGTAAATCATGAAGAACAAGAAGAATAATCACAATCATCAGATTGAGCATGTAGACGGGCAACACTCCGATCACGATCACAGCGATCACAATCATTCCCATGCAGGACACGATCATTCCCATGGACCTCACGGTCATCATCATTTTGATCCTAGCGGAAACAAAAAAGGACTAATGATTGCATTAATAATTACAGTAGGAATTATGTTTTTGGAGTTTTTTGGCGGACTGGTCACTAACAGCTTAGCGCTGCTATCGGACAGTGGGCATATGCTAAACGATGCAAGCTCCTTAGCATTAAGCCTAGTAGCGGTCTGGTTTGCAACTAAACCTGCATCTCCCAATAAAACGTATGGATTTCATCGGTTCGAAATTTTGGCGGCACTCTTGAACGGGGTTACTTTATTTGTAGTTGCTGGTTTTATCATCGTGGAAGCTTATGGCCGATTCTTCGAGCCGCCTACGGTTGCAAGTGGTTCTATGATGCTGATCGCATGTATAGGTCTTTTAGCCAATGTTGCTAGTGCTTGGTCTCTTATGAGAAAAGGGGATGTAAAGAATAACATTAACCTTCGCAGCGCTTATCTTCATGTGCTTGGCGATGCTTTGGGCTCGGTGGGGGCCATTGTTGCAGGGTTAGTTATGATGATATTTGGCTGGTATATTGCCGACCCGATTATAAGTGTACTAGTTGCTCTATTAATTCTTAGAGGCGCTTGGGGAATCATCAAACATACCGTTCATGTTCTTATGGAAGGTACACCGATTACAGTGAATCCATCTGAGGTGAAGGCAGTTCTAGAAAATATAGAGGGCGTTATAAATGTTCATGATCTTCATATTTGGACAATTACCTCGGGCCTTGATTCACTAAGCTGCCATCTCTTAATCAAAGATCTGGAAGATGATCAACGTATTTTGCAGCAAGCCATTCAGTTAATAGCGGAACGCTTCAAAATCCAGCATACTACTATTCAAATAGAGACATCGGTGATCTCCCATGAAGTGATGAAAGTCTAATTATATTTTAATATTTTGAATAGATTAGGGGGGCTATAGTATAATAAAACTATATGGAAAGGAGTGATTGGTACATGGAAGATCATACGCACGAGCACGAATCATGTAGCACGGGTGAACGAAAAAGTCATCACTCTGAGAAGACTAAAAAGAACCTGGTTAGCCGACTCAATAGAATTGAAGGACAAGTAAGAGGGCTAAAGGGATTAATTGAGAAGGACACCTATTGTGATGATGTGCTGCATCAAATCTCTTCGGTCCAATCTGCTTTGAACGGCGTAGGAAAGCTTTTGTTAGAACATCATATGAAGAGCTGTGTCGTGGAACGAATTCAAGATGGTGAAAATGAAGTGTTAGATGAGTTATTAATTACCATCAATAAATTAATTAAATAATTGATAATAGAAAGGATTCGTTGGAATCCTTTTTTAATTAGATTCATATATAGTATAGGGGGGTATATTAATATTGTTAGAAATTATACTGAAGGAGGACGACCCAGATGAATGTAGAGGTATTTACAACACCGACCTGTGAGGATTGCAGAAATTTTAAAAAGTTCTTAAGTGAGCATCATATTCCATTTACTGAATTTAATATTGCAGATCATCCTGAACATGCAGATACGCTATTTAATCGAACTGGAAAAAGATTGGTTCCTACCATTTTCATTAACAATCAGGTATTTTTCGGATTTGTGTTCAATCGTCAAGAAATTGAGAAACAGCTGCTTGTCTAATGCTCAGTTCAGAGAGGACGGATTCATGAAGGAGTTTTCTCAGAAACAGGATTTCTGTTACTGAGAAGGCTTCTTTTTAGGTGCATTTGAGTAGAGCTTGTCGCTTGACATAATATAGGGTAGGGGGGTATACTAACATCAAGAAGAGGATGATACAAACAATGGAAATCATCACAAAAGTGAAAGAGGTGTTTATATAATGACTACTGCTGCGGCGGGACAATCACAAACTTCATTACAAATCACAGGGATGACTTGTGCTGCTTGTGCAAACCGCATAGAAAAAGGCTTGAACAAGTTAGAAGGTGTAACAGAAGCCAACGTAAACTTTGCAATGGAAAGGGCTACAGTGACTTATGATCCGAACATAGTGGACGTAAGTAAGATGGAAGCAAGTATTCAGAAGCTTGGGTATAGCACGGCTAAAGAAGCTGTAGATTTACAGCTTGTAGGTATGACATGCGCTGCTTGTGCGCTGAAAATTGAAAAGACTCTGAATAAGCTACCAGGAGTAAGTACGGCCAATGTGAACTTTGCGATGGAAACAGCACATGTCGAATATAATCCCGTTGAAGTTTCTGTAGCTGACATGCAGAAGCGGGTGGAGAAGCTTGGGTATGAGGCTGTTCCTAAACAAGAGCAAGGGGACCCAGCAGAACAGCGACAACAAGATTTATCCAAGCAAAAGCGTAAGCTGCTGATCTCCGCGATTCTATCGTTTCCACTACTGTGGGCGATGGTGAGCCACTTTTCCTTCACTTCGTGGATCTGGCTGCCTGATCTTTTTATGAATCCATGGTTCCAATTGATTTTGGCAACACCAGTTCAATTTTATATTGGTAAACAATTTTACATCGGTGCTTATAAAGCACTACGTAACGGCAGTGCGAACATGGATGTTCTAGTTTCACTTGGGACCTCAGCGGCCTTTTTTTACAGCCTTTATTTAACCATTGTTTGGGCTGTCGATGGTGGGAGCGCGCATCATGGACCAGAAATGTATTATGAAACGAGTGCAGTATTGATTACTCTGGTTCTAATGGGGAAATTGTTCGAATCCTTGGCAAAAGGACGGACCTCAGAAGCTATTAAATCCTTGATGGGACTGCAAGCCAAGACAGCTTTAGTTGTCCGCGACGGTGAAGAACTGAGCATTCCTGTAGAAGAAGTTATTGCAGGTGATATAGTACTTGTTCGACCAGGGAATAAAGTACCTGTGGATGGTGAGGTTCTGGAAGGGATCTCTTCGGTAGATGAATCCATGCTGACCGGAGAAAGCCTCCCTGTTGAAAAGAAAGCCGGAGATTCCGTCATTGGAGCGACGATTAATAAGAATGGGATGCTTCGAATCAAAGCAACAAAAGTAGGTAAAGAGACCGCTCTTGCGCAGATTATTAAAGTGGTAGAAGAAGCGCAGGGTTCGAAAGCACCGATTCAACGGGTCGCGGACATCATCTCGGGTATCTTCGTTCCTATCGTTGTTGGGATTGCCGTTATTGCATTTTTAGTGTGGTACTTCATCGTAACACCGGGTGATTTTGCAGGAGCTTTGGAAAAAGCAATCGCCATTCTGGTTATCGCTTGCCCTTGTGCTTTGGGTCTGGCTACACCAACCTCCATTATGGCTGGTTCCGGACGTGCAGCTGAACTGGGAATCCTGTTCAAAGGCGGAGAGCATTTAGAGCAAACACATAAAATTGATACGATTATCCTGGATAAAACAGGCACAGTAACAAAGGGCAAACCTGAGCTTACCGATATTTTGGTCGAAGGCAACGAGACAGAATTTCTTAGACTGGTGGGTGCAGCCGAGAAGAATTCAGAACATCCACTTGCAGAAGCTATTGTCGCAGGCATCTTGGAAAGAAATATTGAATTACCAGGGACTGAATCTTTTGAAGCTATACCGGGTTTTGGGATCAAGGCTGTCGTGGAAGGCAAGGAGCTGTTAATTGGTACTCGGCGTCTCATGGACAAATACGGTGTAGAGGCAAGTCATGCTTATAACATCATGTCTACTTTAGAAGAATCCGGTAAAACAGCAATGCTTGTTGCTATAAATAAAGGGTACGTAGGTATGGTAGCTGTTGCGGACACCATTAAAGAAACCTCTCAGGCTGCTGTCAGTCGGTTGAAAGGAATGGGCATCCAGGTCATCATGATTACCGGAGATAACGAACGTACGGCAAAGGCGATCGCAGCTCAAGTTGGCATTGACCATGTACGCGCTGAAGTGCTTCCAGAAGGAAAAGCGGAGGAAGTGAAAAAATTACAAGCGCAAGGAAAGATAGTAGCTATGGTTGGCGATGGTATTAATGATGCTCCAGCCCTTGCAACTGCAGATATTGGGATGGCCATCGGTACCGGTACGGACGTGGCTATGGAAGCTGCGGATGTTACTTTAATGCGAGGCGATCTATCCAGTATTCCCGACGCTATCTACATGAGTCGTAAAACGATGACTAATATTAAACAAAATCTATTCTGGGCACTTGGCTACAACTCACTTGGTATTCCCATTGCAGCACTTGGTTTCTTGGCTCCGTGGGTAGCGGGTGCGGCAATGGCTCTCAGTTCGGTTTCCGTTGTTCTTAATGCACTTCGTCTGCAACGTGTGAAGATCCGTAACTAAATCACTTGAGGAATGAGGACGGAGATAAGGATATGGGAGAGATAACGAAAATCGCAGTTGCACCTCCAATTCAAGTGGGGGGAAGCCTGTTTACACCAGAGCAGCTTGCTACAATAGGAGCTATTCTTGGAATGAATGCAAAAATTGAAATGACATCTTTTAAACAGCTTTATTTGGAGGTGCCTCTTGAACAACGTGAAGTGATTGTGGAGCAACTTGAGCGTACGGGCTTGGAAGTATATCCAGCAGGTTTTGTCACAAAAAGCCTGATTGCTTGTAATTTTTGTAAAGGGGCTGAGGAAGCAGGTCTGGCAGTTGCACAGAAATTAAATCAGTCCATAGCAGGGATTGAAACACCTATGCCACTGAAGATTGGTTATGCGGGCTGTGCACTCGGAACAAGTGAGCCCTTATTAAAAGACATCAGCGTTGTCAAAATGCGTAATACCTATGAGGTTTTTGTTGGAGGAGAACCCAAAGGTCTTAAGATTTCAATCGCCCAATCCCTTAGATCAGGGCTAAGTGAAGATCAACTCATTCCAGTAATTTTGTCATTGATTAACTACTATAAGGCCAACGCTAAAGGCAAAGAGAAATTCAGAAAATTCATTGACCGGATGACGATAGAATTGCTGCAACAAGTTGTTGCTGTGTAGGGTAAGGTTTTATTTTGAGAGGGGCTCCCGTTATAGGAGCTCCTCTTTTTAGTGTGATTTAAGAATAATGCTACGAAATGCAAAGTTTGTAAAATTAATAAACTATTTAAGTTAATAAAGTGTTAAAATTTATGAAAATAATACCTTTGTTATCAAGATAAATAGATGCCATAGGGGATGGCATGGAAGATGCGATGATCATTATATAAACAGTAATGAGAGGGAAGTTGACCAAATTATGATCAATCTTAGTTCAGAGCGACAACAGCAAGTTAGCTATATTGGAATTACTGAAGCTGATTTAAATGTATTGAAAAGCAAGGAGGAAGAATTCAAGCAAATCGTAAGCTCCCTTGTAGATGAATTGTATAAGCAGATGATAGAAGAACCTGAGCTACTTCACATCATTGAACAGCACAGTACACTTGATCGATTGAAGGAAACGCAGCAGTGGTATTTTTTATCCATGGCATCAGGTGTGATTGATGAAGCATTTATTGAAAGACGCCTGCTTATAGGTAAAATTCACTCGCGTATTGGTCTGACAACGAATTGGTATTTGGGCACTTACATATTATATTTGGATCTCGCTACAGCTTATTTTGAACGGATATTACCGGCCGAGTGGCAACCCGTCATTCATGCATTAACTAAGATGTTCAATCTGGATTCACAGTTGGTTCTTGAAGCCTATGAAGTCGATGAAAAAGCAAAAATAGAAAATTTATTGGAAAAGCAAAACCACTTGCTTACCGGTGTTAGTTCTGCGGTTCAAGAATTAGTATCCTTAATGGTTCAACTGAAAGATAGCAGTGAATCCATCGAGGAATTAGCTGGTAAGAATGCTGATTATCAAGAGAAAACACATCAAACTGTGTTATATCTCGATAAAGAGGTAGAGTCTATTCATCAAGTGGGTACAATGATTAGGGAAGTGGCTGATCATACGCATCTTTTGGGCTTAAATGCGGCCATTGAAGCGGCAAGAGCAGGGGATTACGGTAGGGGCTTTGAAGTCGTCGCGAATGAAGTACGCAAGTTAGCTCGTCGCTCTAAAGATTCAATAGGGACGATTGATGAGAAGCTGAATGATATCAACTCCACACTGTCCAAGGTGAAAAAAGAATCGGAACACAATTCCATGTATTCTAGAGATCAGGTGAAGGGCTCTCAAGAACTAGCTTCTTTCGTGAATCTGATTGAAAAAGTGACCGTCGAGTTAGAAAACTTGAAATAAACAAGAAAATCCTACATATTACGGATCGAATTTTAGGTATCCATTCTTGGTACAAGGAGCGATAACAGTGTTTAAAGATCATCATGCGCAAGAAGCGTTAAATGCGCCCCGGAAGATTGTGGCAGGATTATTTATGTCGCTGGATGGAGTGGTAGACTCGCTTGAAGCCTCACCTAAGAAGTGGGGCAACGCTGAAATGAATGAGACGATTGCAGCTGGTGTCGCGCAGGCAGATGCAGTACTGCTTGGACCACGTACTTACAGGATGTTAGCCCAGTTCTGGCAGCATCAGAGTGATGACCTACCTATGGGAAGATTCCTAAACCATTCTGCCAAATATCTGGTCTCAAGTACAATTACGGAGGACATGCTCGAATGGCAACCTGCGACACTGATCAAGGGCAAGCTCATCGAGGAGATAACGAAGCTAAAGCAACAAGCTGGAAAGAACATTCAGATCCCTGGCAGTCCGAGATTAGTTCGATCCCTAATACAAAATGGACTGTTAGATGAGCTTAGGCTTAATATCTGCCCCGTAGTCGTTGGCTCTGGAATGCGTCTTTTTGACGAGATCACGAATCAAGTCCATCTTCATCTTGTGGACTCAAAAACTTACAGCAACGGTGTAGTAGGCTTAACGTATCGCATATAATCTTTGAAATGAAACACTCCTTCAGAATATTCTGAGGAGTGTTTTTTTGGTACGCCCAGCATGGGCGTCATCTTTAGGGTGAAAGTCCCGAACGGGGGCTGGCGAGCGCCTACCGTTAGCCAAGGGCAAGGGTGTCCACCGTGAGGTGGAATCTGAAGGAAG
>NZ_CAKMAB010000066.1:0-22673 GCF_924513355.1 Paenibacillus pseudetheri | reverse complement strand
ATGATAAGAAGCGTGCTGAGGGCAAACTGTTTAAAGTAGCTGTGATCGCTTGTGCAAATAAACTGATCCACTGGATTTATGCTATCTTAACCAAGAAAGAACCTTTCCGCTTGGACTGAATAGCAAGCCTTAGACATTGAGGAAACCCTCCCCAAATATTGTGGGACGGTTATTTGTTGTACCCTTTTTCCAGTATAACATCCTTCATTCCGTTCATTTATTATTAAATATTGACAGCCTATTAGCTGGTATACTTCAATGAAAAAAGCAGACTGCCAATGCAATCTGCTCATTTTCGCTATCGTTACCCATTAGATTTGAATGAAGTTTTAATAATGAATTGCCAGTTAGGAGGCAATTCATAGTCCCTAATGTGTTTGTACTCTAGAACGACTACCGTTCCGGTATTATCTATTCTAAACCTCATCGAGTCCATCCCTACATCCAAATGGGGTCCAACGTATGGGATTGTCTTTACATAGACATCAATATGCGAAGAGTGATATTCAACATCTAAATCAGTCCCACCCAAAAAAGGCGTAAACGTAGGTGATACAGTTAGTTTATCTTTATAGTATTTGTTAATCTGCTCCTGTATTTTTGGAGCTAATAAAGTAAGTACAAGACGTTGTAATGGTTCTTCGTCCGGCTGCGCGTATACAGGTTGTATAGTTACCCAAAAAATGATGATTGTTAGCAGTAATCCGATATAGCCTTTCACATTCATTCCAAATCACCTCATCAAAGTATCTTCCGCGAAGTGACTTGAGTTTATGCGTGCAATATAAGGAATTAGATGCCGCAGAGTCTTTCCCCCGGCTAAAGATGCGTTAAACAGCCCGTTTGTTTAATGCCCTCGTCAGTCTAGTATCTTATTTTCTTCTACAGCAGGGCGTGCCTATACTTCCATCGATCCGCTGTTTGAGCTTAGCCCACTCTCACTCGTACTTGTTAAAGTAGTCATAAATTCTGTTATTTTGATTACTCCCAACTTATAATTTTCATTTTTGAGGCTTTTGACAGCCCGACAGCATTAATAATTTTGTTTTTTAAATAGAATCTAATGCTTGGCTGTATAGATCAATATCCATTGCAGGGACAGTCCCCAGATTCTGAAGAAGTGAGAATAATTTTATAAAAAAGAAAACTAGAGTCTCATCCATTGAACTGATATCATATGTTCCTTTCGGCTGAAGGAGAAAACATCCGCTATCTAATACACAACCGATGTCAATGAGCTGCAGTTGTTTTAACGCTCCTACAGCTTCATTAAACGATTTCCCAAAAGGAGGAGTCCAATCAGAAGTGGTAGTTATTATACCTGATAGAATGTTGAAAAGGGGCCTAGCCGGGTAAGTCCCGCCAGCATGAATTATACGGACACTTGTACGTTCTAGTTTACGAACTGATTCAGCCTTATTAGCAGCATATTCAATATGCTGTTTGTTAAGGTTTTGTTTAACCTCAAAAACACCGTAAACATTCTCCGCAGGTATGTACTTAACTCCAGCATGACAAAAGACAAACGGAGAATATTGTTGATCGTATATTACGATATCAATTTGATCGCTGCATGTTCCTTTATGATCTACAACGAAGGCAGTATCCACACAATATCGATTCGGCAAATATGTGCTAAGAAACTCAATCCAGCTTAACTCAACGGCATCTCCCTTAGACGGAGCGTGTGTAATATGTTTTCGGAGGGAATTTAATTTCATAATCATTTCTTGCTGCATATCAAGAAACAATTCTCTCATATTAACCTTTTGTGTCATAATTTATCCTCCTACCAAATAATATCTCGCCAATATTTTTGTCCCCGGGACTCTTTAGCTTTTCTCTGAATCGCCTCTTTTTCATATTTATACAAGTCATCAGAAATCATATTATTCGTGTTAGCAGGGTCAAGGATTCTTTTATCTATAAAGTTATCATTGAGATATTCTAGAACAGACCAGAAGTTACTAGACGGAGAAGCTGTTTGTTTTCCTTTTAAAGCCTCTAAAACTGATAATTCAAGATAAATAGAAGGAAAATCTAAATTATGCAGCTTACGCCATATCTTCGTTAGAATGATTTCATTTATCCTTCCTGAGTTCTTTACTGTGTTAATGTGTGTAATAACATTGGTCTGAGTCCATGTGTCCCGTTTGCTAATGTAAAGACTATGATCATTTGTAAATCCTGCCCGCTTCTTCCCTGGTACCAGATCAACTTGCTTCTCTCCGATGCTTACACCAATAGATACATTTTGCTTCCTTACTTTATATCCAGCCTGCTCTATATGATAATATAGTGAATTGTAAATCTCCTTTAACGTATTATTAGTAATGGATTTCAGGGAGATGAATAAGTCAAGATCTGAAGAAAGGTTGACTGCAGTCCCTTTTGCCCTTGAACCAGAAAGATATATATCTTCGAGACATCCACCTGCCCATGTAGTTACGAGTTGCTTCAGGGGGATTATCAAGTTTGTTTGCGTGAATGTATCAATTGCACTAGGTAGTTTGTACTTGTTCACAACTTGCATTACATACTCGTCTCCCGACATATTTACCTCCAGTATAGATTAGAATTTCATCTTTACTTCTAAGGGGGAACTCACTCTAAGTTTCCATGCAAGCAACCCTTATCTTATCGGATACTCCATTTTCTTGAAGGTGTTTTATTGATCTCCCGTTATGGAATTCATGTAAGCCCTCTTCTTCACTCACGGATTATTATAATGATTGATCTTTAACTTCATTATCTCAGTAATCTCTCGCTTATCTCTTGCATTCAATTTCCGGAAATTTGAAATTAAATCAATCTCACTGTTATCTAATCGCGTCACAAACAGTTTTGTATGTTCTTTTTCAGTACCATCCAATAAAAGCCACTCCAAGTCCACTCCAAAATTGGTTTTTATAGCCAGAATTATTTCAAGTGATGGAGCATATTTATCTGTTTCCAATTCACTTAAAGTCCCTTGGGAAACGCCAATTATATTCGAAAACTCATTCTGATTTAGTTTGTTTATTTTGCGAATACTTTTTATTTTCCTCCTAAAGTCACAATTCTCACCTCACTATTTATAAAAAACAGCCCCGATATTGAAAAATATCTCATCGGGACTGTTGGCGTAGTAAGTTCTAATGACCATATTGGTCTTATATGCGGTTCACGACTTTTTTTACTAGTTCACAACTCTTTTTACTGGTTCACGACTTTTATTTCACCAGACAAGCCTTTCATTTATATGCCTTACTTTCAAAAAGAGCCACAAAGCGGAGAATACACATTTTTTTTGGAAACGCACAAAGAGCAATTGGCACCCCAGTTTGAGAATATTGACAAAGAAGCTAGAGAAGCAGCTTCCAGATATTTAAGTGAAGCTGGTGCTCATTTTATTTCCGAACGAGATGATCCAGCCAGGGCAGCGGAAGAGGCACAGGAGTTATTATTTCTTCTATTTTACAATAAGCTCATTTCAGTTATTAAAGTATTTTTGATCTAAAAATTTAAGAACCAAGCGATAATCTAACGGCAGTGACAAACTTCGGACCCGAGCATGTGCAGAAACGAACCGCTCTCTTCCGAACGTGTTTGACGAGGACATATTGAATATCTACATCGATTCGGTTGGATTCTTCCGTCAACCCTGTCCCAACAAGACGTTCTCCGCACTGTGGACAGGACTGTTGTTCGCTAGATATATGTACAACCACTCGCTGAGGAAGATCGGGGATGAAACGCCCATGTCCGGGATGGCCGGGTTTAGCGCCGCGCCGCTTATGGATCTTTATGTGTTTGCTACATGCGGTCGCAGATAGGGCAGTTTTATCCGAATCGATGGTGTCTGCATGTTTCTCGCTGGAACGGCCAAACCTGGCTTGGATTTGACCGTTGATAACACCTTGTAGACGCTCAACCTCCGTTTGGTACGCAGCGACTTCTTTCTCTTTATGTTCTAGAGCGAGTTGAAGTCTTTCCATCTCCTTTTACTGAAGGCAGATGAGATGCAGCAATTCTGCCGTCGGAGTAGAACTGTTGGCATGATACTGAACGGGGTGATATGAAGTTTTAGAGTAGGGTTTATGCTTCACTGGTTTCATAGATCCATTATGTCATATTTTCACATATGTAACCCGCTTTATTTTAAAGCGGGTTTACTGAATACAAAAATTCATATAAAAAATACAAAGTAGGACATTATTTTACTTTTTAATCTGTAGACATATATATCAAAATATACAATAATATGATATATAAGGTAAAAAAAGAAAGATGGCGAGGTGTTAATTTGAGGCTGAGGAAGTATCTCAATTGGGGCTTGTTAGTAATATTGATTTTGTTTCTGTCTGTTATTGTATTTCAAAATGAGGTTAAGAGAACAGTTCAAAGTGAACTTAATGGAGAGTTAACAATGAAGGAAGCCATTATACAAGGTCTATCTGCTGCGAAGAAATGGAATAAGAAAGCATCTTTAGTGTCAGTAACTAGTGTTGACGAAAAAAAGGGAGGCTCAAGAGGGGATACAGGTAGAAGATATAGTTGGACACTAACGTTCATGGTACCTAAAACTGACGAACATTTACTCGTGGGTTTATCAAATGGAGTTATTACTGAAACACGCCAATTAAAAGGACCGAAAAATATAGAGACATTTGATATAAAAGAAATAGTATATGATAGTCCTGCAATAGTAGAAGCTGCTAAACATAATTATCTTCTACAACCAGGAGAAGACTGGGCGACAGGGTATCATTTTACATATGGAATTGTTGATAGCGTTCCGATAATCACAGTATTTGGAATCGATAATAATAAATTATTTGCGAAGATCTCATTTAATGCGCTTAATGGTTTTGAAACTGAAGCATTACATAAAGTTCCTCATGGTGGTGGGTTAGTTCAATTAACTAAGGATGAGAATGATCCACGATATTTTTTTAAGAATGCTGACATAAAGGGAATATCATCAGGTAATGAACGGCTAGTAATGTTTGGAGATCGAGAACCTCGGGAATTCAATTCATTAGTTGATCCCTTTTTACTCGTAAGCAAAGATGACGGTAAGAGTTGGGCCTCTATTAAATTTAATGACGTAGTACTAAAGTCATGGTTTAACGAAAAAGATGAGTTATTTATAGCAACTTCAAATGAAATTTGGGCAGACGTAGCGGGGCATAGAGATATTAGTTTGTCTTTGAGTGATAAAATAGAAAATATAGATACCTCAGGAAACAATATTGCGGTCCTATCTAATGGTTATATACATTTAACAAATGATGGGAACGTATGGTCGAAAATTTCAGTTTCTAAAGAATTGAGATCTATTGAAGTTTCTAGTAGTGGCCAATTATTTGTATTCACAACAGAAAATGAAATATTTCAATATAAAGAATCAAGATGGATGAAGGTAAGTAAACCTCGAGGATTAGAGAGATTTTCAGCAGCAATTGAAGATAATAATTTATTATTTATAAGCAAAGAGACTAATTTATGGATCCTCAATCTAGAACTTAATAAGTGGAATGAAGTTCCTGTTCCTATAGATGATGAAGTCATCAACTTTTTTGAGACGGGAAATCAGATATTTTTAATATCAACTAGAGGCGGAGTTTATAAATTAATAGAAGGAGGTGATGGCGTTGGGGAATGGAAAGCTGAAAAAATATTCGAGATTCAAAACGAAATAATCAGAGATTTGGCGTTTAATCAAAAAGGATTGTACATTGCAACTAGTCCTGAATATATATGGGAAGTATTCAAGGGAGGATATTAAATGAAAAAATTGGCTAAAGCAAGTGTTTTAATAACTCTGATATTTTTAATTGTTGCTCCTACTTCATTTGCCGGATATTTTGATGCGCTTAATCAGGATGTAACTGCCTATACGGCAAGTCAACTAACTGCATCTGGAGCTTCTCGATACACCCATTCAGGCCAAGGTTATTAATATCTTTTCTATTTCATTTCCAAATAGTTCGGGTTGATTATCACTACAACTATCCTTCTGATGAACTTTATTAATTTGGTTTAATAGCGCTGCAGATCCTGGTATTTTATTTAGTTTTATTTGGAGCAAGTATTTGCACTTTATAGAAACGCTTCTATCCCCAGGAGTATTATGACGATTAGCATAATACTATGCCGAAATATCTGTTATAAATTCTGCTACAATAACCGCCACGTCGTCCATGAGCTTCTTTCTATTAAATACTCGCTGAGCTTCTCTATCTTTCTCAAGGTTCTTCTCGGCTTCCCTTTGTATCTTCCTTGTTTCTAAAGTGGTAATATAAACAGCTACTAAAGTACCTATCCCCCCAATAATTCCACCTAAAAAGCTACCCAAGAAACTTGCCCATTCACCATTTGAAATGACTGAGTGGGTCTGATTTCTAAAAACGATGTATTCCAAAATAAATGGAATGGTAATTGATATAAATAAAAAGACCATTAAAATTGCAATTATTTTCTTTTGCCTCTGCACAATACCATTCCCCCCTAACTATAAATGAAGCTGATCTGCGAATTTAGAAAACTAACAGGAATTGTCGCCCTTTAGCTTAACGACAGAAGGAGCAGTTGCCGCGGCGGCAAACTGCTCCTAGGGTCTCTGAACTAACGTTTCCCGTTAGCCATCCATGTCGCTCACGCGACACCACAGATTATGGAAGTAATTGCGTTCTTCCATGGGAGCTCAATAATTCATTTTACTAATTTGGCTACCTCAATCATATCCTTCTTGGACAATTGGCTACTATCCATCTCAATATAAGTACCCTCTTTTACCCATCGTAAAAATCCACCAGGCGTGTTACTTCCCCAAGGGGTAAACCGTGCTTCCACTCCGCTAAATCTAATAATTTCACCGCTGGAATTAAATTTAAAGTCTTCTTCAACAATTATCCTTGTACTTGTGTTATTACGGACATCAAGATCCATTGTTTCTTTTTTGATTTTATACCCAACAGCCTTGTGTTGTTCAATTCCTAAAATATAGTTTTCATCTTTATCAAAATAGTGTAATCTAACGCTTGGGATTGGCTTGTTAGTGTCTAACGGATAAGGATATTTAAGTTCTACTGTCCATTTGTTAGGCATATTTTCAGGAACGAGTAATGTGAAAGTCGCTTTCTGCTTGACTTTGTTTAGTATAGTGCAATCCAATTTGTGATATTTTGATGTGTGGGAAGGGCTTTCCTTTGCAAAAACCACAGAACTTGTTAAAAACATTACCGCAACAAACAACACATAAAAAATCCTTCTCATGTTATCCCACCTAAAGGTTGATTAGGTGTATTATTACCAAATCACTCCATACTATCCAACCTCATATAAACAGTGTCAAAACAATTTTATGCGATACTTATCAATACTAAACTATACTGCCCGTTAGCCACACATGCAGCGCAAGCGCTGCACCACAGATGATGAAAATGGGAAAATCAGTCTATACTGCTACTATGGCTGGCGAAGAAGGTCGATAAGCTATGGTGCCTTAGAGCCCATCCGTTAGTCTGACTCCAACGACCTCGGTGCATCACAGATTGTCGCTCCCTTTTCGGAAGCACTCATGGGAGATTAATCCTACTCTGGTTTTTGCACCAGCCTAGCCTTTATTGGTTGTGGAAGGAAGTTTGTTATTTTCGCTCTATCTAACTTTATTAAAGAACACATAAGGCTCAGCCTTTTTTTTGAAAAGTGTTATTCTGGGTCTTCTTTATTATGCTCTTTTTCAGGTTTTGAGCTGATTCTATTTTCATGGGAGCCACACATGCAGCGCAAGCGCTGCACCACAGATGATGAAAATGGGAAAATCAGTCTATACTGCTACTATGGCTAGCGAAGAAGGTCGATAAGCTATGGTGCCTTAGAGCCCCATCCGTTAGTCTGACTCCAACGACCCCGGTGCATCACAGATTGTCGCTCCCTTTTCGGAAGCACTCATGGGAGATTAATCCTACTCTGGTTTTTGCACCAGCCTAGCCTTTATTGGTTGTGGAAGGAAGTTTGTTATTTTCGCTCTATCTAACTTTATTAAAGAACACATAAGGCTCAGCCTTTTTTGGAAAAGTGTTATTCTGGGTCTTCTTTATTATGCTCTTTTTCAGGTTTTGAGCTGATTCTATTTTCATGGGAGCTTAATGAAGCTTCGTCAGTCTAATACTTTATTTGCTCAGTCTAACACTTTATTTTCCAGTCTATAACATTATTTTCTTCTGACACTTAATCTTTCCCCGGAAAACTTCAACCTTGCCAATGATTTACTGAAGCATCTTTTTCTTATGCATCGATGTTTGGTCGAACACCGTGCGCTAATTTGGATTGTGCCGCTAAATAGTAAAGTCCGAACGTATTGCCGTTTAGACTCTACAGGTAAATGTGGCTGTAATATGCTATTTCCTTACGAGCGACACATAACACTCCACATGTTTCGATTGCTTACTTAAGCTTCAATCTGGAGATTAAGTATCGCCGCTTCCATCTTATACTCCACCCTCTGCTTTATTCCCCAATCAGGTACAGATTCACTCCAGTGGCCTATGCTGCGCTCTTGCGATGCGTCCACCTTTGCAATTAGGATATAGTTGTCGAGATTAGGTCCATAGTCAATGTTTAGTCCTTAGGTAGGTATTAAAAAAGCCGCTCAAAAATATGAGCGACTTAGCAAGCTAAAAAGATTATAAACAGTAATCACAATCTATTTTGTTAAGATACAAACATTGTTGTTAAGATACTCACATTAATGTCTAATAACTAACTTTAATGTCATTCTACACTGTTTAAAGACAAAAGGTTTTAACAAATAAATATCATTTAATTGTATAAACATTCAACCGTGTATTTTTATTCACCATACCTTATAAAGGAACATATTTTCAACTTCCATGAGCCACTTTTCGCAGCTTTTGTGGTCGTATTCGCAGCTTTGGTGATCCACCACACATTTCCCATAAAACATTTATTGGCTCTACCGTTTACCCGCAGCGACTATACCCGCAATTGCCACAAGTCTTACAGCCCTCAATATTAATCAGCGAGGCGCTGCCGCAGGAGGGGCAAAGGTCACGGGAAGCCGTAGCGTGGTTATGCCCATGATGACGACCGTGTCCATCTTCCGTAGCTAACGGAACGCTCGATTTTATCTCCGCATTTAACGCTTCATTGAAATCCTCCAGTTCCAAAGTTGCTGCAATCGGAGCAGGTACATGATCATCATGAGCATTGTTCAGCACATGTGATTCCAGTGCCTTAGCTACAGCGTCAGCAATGGATTCAACACGGTTCGCGCCGAAGCCGATAGCTCCTGATCCGCCAATGCCTTTCAGATGTTTGATCAACAGCTCCACCTTCTCACCATGATCTCCGTAACGGAGGAACAAGGAGCAGACACGGCCTAATGCTTCTGCCATAGCAAAGACGTCAGAACCTGCTTTACCTACATTCAGGAAGATTTCAGCCGGTATCCCATCAAGATCATTGATTGTAATATATGCCATACCAAATGGTGTGTTGATTTTATAGGTAGCGCCGCGCAGAACCTGCGGACGTTTTTTGTATTGTTTATCCGCCTCTTTTGTAGTCACTTGAGACGCTGGACTTGCTGCTACAACACTTGTGCTTGCTTCTACAGTAGTTGTAGCTTCCTCTGCCGCAACCAGAGCGGCTTCTTTTTTGTCTTCCTTCTTCGTGGTTTCCAGAACTTGCACATCACGGCTACCATCACGATAGATCGTAACACCTTTGCAGCCCAGATCGAAGGCCATTTCATATAGCTCAGCCGTCTCTTCTACTGTGAAGTCAGATGGGCAGTTTGCAGTTTTGGAAATCGAGCTATCTACCCAGCGTTGAATCGCTGCTTGCGCACGGATATGATCCTTAGCTGACAAATCCATCGAGGTCACGAAGTAATCCGGCAGCTCTTCACCTGGATGAGCTTCAAGCCATTCTTGAGCGATTGGAACGAACTGCTCATCATAACCAAGACGACTTTGACGGAAATATTTGAAGGCGAAATAAGGCTCTATACCTGTTGAAGTGCCTACCATTGTACCTGTGCTACCTGTAGGTGCTTGTGTAATAACTGTAACGTTACGCATGCCATGTTTGCGAATCGCTTCGCCAACCTCTGGATACGCTTCGAGCATATTTTTCATAAAGCCGCTCATTAAATATTTCTCAGTATCAAAAGCTAAAAAGGATCCCTTCTCACCAGCAATCTCTGCGGATGCAAGGTACGCTTCACGAGCCATAAAGCCGTAAAGCTTGTCCAGAAACGCCAAAGATTCCGGGCTACCGTAACGAATGTTCAATTTGATCATCAGCTCAGCAAGACCCATCGTTCCGAGACCCACACGGCGTTCGTTTTTCTGATTCGCTTCATTTTCCGGGAAATGATAAGGGGTCTTATCAATGACATTGTCCAAGAAACGCACGGAATAACGCGTCGTAGTCGCGAGATCTTCCCAGTCTACATCGTGATTCTTCTCATCGTAAAACTTGGACAGGTTCACAGCGGACAAATTGCAGACCCCCCAGCCTGGCAGACCTTGCTCTCCACATGGGTTCGTACAAATGATCGGATTAAAATACCAGCTGTTGGACATCTGATTGTAGTATTCCATGAATACAACGCCTGGCTCCGCGGATTTCCAAGCGGATTCAATAATGGTGCGCCACACATCACGCGCTTTAACGGTGCGATAATGAATAACGTTTTTGCCCGCAGCCTTCCACTTGTCTAGATCGCCATCCCACACATCGTTGTACTCTGGATCTGTAGTATCCGGGAATACGAGATCCCAATCCAGATTTTCTTTTACAGCCTTCATAAAGCTATTGCTCACACATACTGAAAGGTTCGCATTCGTAACTTGACCCATCGTTTGCTTTACGGTGATGAAGTCCTCCACATCTGGATGCCAGTCATTAATCATGAGCATAAGTGCACCACGGCGGCTACCGCCTTGTTCAATTAGTCCAGTGGTATAGCTAAACAGACCACCCCAGGATACAGAACCACTGGAAGAACCATTAACACCTCTCACAATTGCCCGGCGTGGACGTAGAGAGGATAGGTTAATCCCTACACCGCCACCACGAGCCATAATTTCTGTCATTTCAGCCAACGTCTGCATAATGCCGCCACGGCTATCTTTTGGAGAAGGAATTACATAACAGTTGAACAGGGTTAGTTCTTCACTAGCACCTGCACCAGCAGCAATTCGTCCACCCGGTACGAGCTTCCAATCATCCAGAATCGAACGGAATTTACCCGCCCATTCTTCTTGAAGCTCAGGCGTCTTCTCGACAGAAGCCATAGCTGTAGACAGACGATCCCACATTTCCTCTGGTGTTTTTTCTATATTAAGCGTCAGCTTTTCGACATCTGATTTCACAAGTTCGCCGCTGCGCGTCTTCACGGTTACGATTCTGCCGTTACGTTCTACGATCTCTCCGACTTCCTTCGTGGGAAACTTCGGATCATCCTTTGTTAGAACGAGTACAACATCGCCCACTTTAGCATTATTGCTGTCGGCATCCTTCCATGCATAACGATCCAAAAATATTTTTTCACTTAGCCCTTCAAGGCGTTGCTTACGTTCCACTTTACCCAATAGAAAAACCTCCCGCAATGTAGTAAATATTAGTTCCAGTTCAGGTGTGGGCGTACATTTTGTGACCCACAACAAAAACTTCCTTACACTTATCTTCCGTCTTACGGGTGTATGTAGGAAGTTCATCTTGTCAATAACAAATAGCAGCTACGCACTTTAAAAAAATCACATTTTCATGCTTTTGTCACAATATATTGTGTGCGTCAGCTTTTAAACTATACCACATATTGTATCGAAGGTCTTTTTCGAAAATAGAGTCAAGCAGCCGAAATATCGCAAACCTTGCCGCGTTTTCTCGCTTTTACTCTCTTTTTTAAAGGCTATCAAGAAAAATAGAAGGTTATGAATTCTCTTGTTTAAGAGCATACTACTTCTACGAATGATGATATAAATTAGCATCTGAGGAGGCTGTACCATGACGCAATTATTCCGTAATTCTCTACCTCACAAAGGTGGAAAGTCAGCGCCTATACTGCCTGTTCCTCTTTCTTTTGACCGGAATTGGCTGCAGGATCTAGAACTCAAACTAGATAAAGGTGGTCCGTGGGGAGACTACCGTCTGTCCAAGCTTGCTGTGCAAGGTGAACAAACGGGTCTAGTAACCAGCTTCGATGAGCTGCAATGCATGAAGCATTTATCCGGATTATCCCCGCTTCCTCATCAGCTCGATACCGCACATAAGGTTTTGTTTGAGATGTCGGGCCGCGCGATTCTTGCAGACGAGGTTGGACTAGGAAAGACGATTGAAGCAGGACTTGTACTCAAGGAATATCTTGTTCGCGGTCTAGTCTCTAAAGTGCTTATTCTGGTACCCGCTTCCCTCGTATTGCAGTGGGTCCGCGAGCTGAATGCCAAGTTTGGCATCTCTGCTGTTGCACAGAAAAAAGCATATTCCTGGGGGAATGCGATTGTCGTCGCATCTATGGACACCGCGAAACGCGATCCTCATAAAGAAATGCTGCTGGAAAATGAATATGACATGTTGATTATTGATGAAGCCCATAAGCTAAAGAATAAGAAATCGACCAATTATCTATTTGTACAGCAATTACGCAAAAAATATTGCCTGCTCCTAACCGCTACTCCCGTTCAGAATGATCTGGGCGAGCTATTTAATTTGATCACCTTACTGAAACCGGGGCAATTAGGAAATCAGGGTGATTTTGCTTCGAATTTCGTCGTTGATAAACGCCAGCCTAAGAATGAAGGTCAGCTAAGAGACGAGCTATCGAAGGTGATGATCCGCAATCGGCGTGGCGAAGGTCCAGTTAATTTTACGAAACGAAAAGTCCGTAATATTCCGCTAGTTCTTTCACAGGAAGAGAGAGTATTATATGACGCTGTCACTTCTTTTGTTAAAGATCAGTATCAGGAATCAGGCGGCAATCTTAGCAGCATGCTTTCCTTGGTAACGCTTCAGCGTGAGGTGTGCAGCAGTAGGGATGCCGTCTTCATCACTTTAGTTAATCTGATCAAGAAGCTGCCTGCTGATTCGCCGAAACGCGATCGAATGATGGAGCTATTGCAGACACTTCGTACGGTTAAGACCAATACCAAAGCCGAAACAACACTATCTCTCATTCAAGAAATGAATGAAAAGGTCATCGTTTTTACGGAGTATCGCGCGACTCAAGAATATTTGCTTCAGTATTTCCGCGAACATGGGCTAATGTGTGTTTCTTATTCCGGCGGGATGAATCGTGGTAAAAAGGACTGGATGATGGACCTCTTCCGTGGTCGTGCTCAAGTCATGATCGCTACTGAGGCAGGTGGTGAAGGCATTAACCTGCAGTTCTGTCATCATATGATCAACTTCGATTTGCCTTGGAATCCCATGAGAGTAGAACAGCGGATTGGGCGGGTGCACCGGTTAGGTCAGGAAAATGACGTGGTTATCTATAATTTGTCCACGCAGGGCACGATTGAAGAACATATTCTGCATCTGCTACACGAGAAGATAAATATGTTCGAAATGGTCATTGGCGGGCTGGATGTTATTCTGGAGCGTTTTGAGAAGAAAGAATCGCTTGAGAAAAGTTTATACAAAATCATGCTTGAATCCCGCTCCGATGAAGAGCTGCGACATGAGCTAGATCATATCGGTGAATCCCTAAGTGAGTTGACTCAGGGTATTAAAAAGGAAAGTGAGACTGCGACATGACCCTCAACTCACAGGAAGTACGTAAACATGTAATGGACTATCTGGAGGCGACAGAATGCTCCATTATTGAAGTATCGCCCATTCACGTAACTGTAAAGCTATCGCCAAGAGCTGACAGAATGCTTACAGATCGACCTTATTATTGGGGATTCGTGGAGCGTACTGGTGTTGATCCGGAGACACTCTCTTTCACTTTTGTATTTGATCCGGAAAAATACGATAGCCAGGCAGCTATAGAAGTTCCGCCAACGGTAAATCGTAGCACCCGGGCATTAAACCCGCCAATTACCGGAAACCCAGCGATGGGCGCCACAACAGATGCTGAGGCTAGCGCAGATCTATTGAATCCAACATCACCTGAATCTAATGTGGTTCATGTCCCCTCCTCAAATCCAGAAGATAGCATCCTAGCCCGCTACTTCGGTATTGTACCTGCATTGCCCCGAATTGGGCCCGGTATGATAAGACGTGAAGATATCATCTATGGTAGCAAGCGCCTGCAGCAAATTTGGAGTGCGGCCCAAGATGAAGGGAAATGCCTTTACTTATTTGAAGATCCCGGTAGCAGACAGCGGAATACTCTCTTCTCTGCAGCCTATGAACCATGGCTCGGCGTCTGCTATAAAGTGGAGATGAGCTGCGATTTGAAACGGGAAGAACTGCACTATCTTGGAATATCGCTGACAAAAGGGACCATCATTGATGACTTTAACGCTAAGATAGCCTCGCGGGAGATGATCCCCCGTTTACCAGAAAACGTCCATATTCAGCCTTATGAATTAACAGTGACAGCCGCTACAGATTTATTAGAGGCTCATCTTACCTCTCATCTAGCCGAACTCGATTACACTTGGGCAGAACAGGCACGTGAGCGTCTTAGGATCGAGCTGGCTATCATTGATATTTATTACGGAGAGCTGCTGAAAGAGCCGGATGAAGAAAAACGTTTAGGCACTCAAGAGCAGTATAACCGTCGTCGACAGGAGACCATTTGGCAATACGAGCCGCAAATTGCAGTTTCTGCGATAACCTACGGACTGTTTCATCTGCGAAGTCTATAGAATGCGACCCTACTCGCTAAAAGCAGGCAAAAAAACAAGAGAACTTTTGCCTTAAGGCGCGACAGCAAGCAACAGCCTTTTTGTAGCCTGTCCACTACAATAGAGTAAAGCTTAACTTTCCTGACATTTCTTAACAAAGAAAGGTGATCGACGCCATGAAAATAAGTTTGCGGCGGAGGCTGAAACTTGCGGGTCAAGGATGCCTCCTCCTGCTTCTAAGCTTTGGACTGTTTGTGTCCAGTTCTGGTTCCCCTTCAGCGCTGGCGCTGGCTAGAGTAAGTGTAATCCAGTCAGTCACGCAGGATGCAATTCCTGTATTGAAGATGAGTACCTTACCTTCACCCAGTACGGTCCAAGAATTCGCTAAGGCTACATTGAACAAGCTCGCTGCAGAAGCCCCATTTACAGCCTGGAAGGATGCAAAGATAGAATATTATCCCCTTGGTCCAGGTACTCATGGCTGGCTTGTAAATGTAATGAAAGGCGAAGAGCGGATCGGATACATGATCATTTCCGCCACCGATACAGGCGGATATATGCTAAGTGAATATGGAGCCGGCACTTACGGACTCCCATACAGTTTAAATGATCTGCGCCAGTTTTTGGTGCAGAAAGGTCTCATTACATCATCTTTTTCAGGAACAATAAACCTTACTGCTTTATATGCACCACTTCTACCGGTCTGGAAAATAACCATTGACGAAAAGACGGTTTACATCAATGCTTCCGTACCGCAAATTTTACCTTGGACACTTAGCAAAGCGGAAGAAGTCCTTAAAGAGCAGCCTCCAGCATCAGATGTAATTACTAATCTTAATCCTGACGTATCACCGCTATCGGCCTTCAATAGTGGAGGGTCCGATGATCCTTACGAAGATATCCTATGGCTGACTGCTCCTAAACTAACTACAGTGAGCGGCGACAATATCGCACTTCTGATTAGACCTAAGGAAAGCATTGCTTATCAAGCTGCTGGGCGAAACGACCTTGTCGGGGCACCATTTATGATTACAGGCTACCAGAGCTGGCAGTCTTCTCAAGGTCAAGCTGAGAACAATAAAACTACCGTATACGCGGCCTCAGGCCCTGAAGGAAAACGATACTTACCACTCACTGCACTACAAAATAATGGAACACTGCATAAGCTGCCAGACAAAACGACCAAAGCACTCGGATATAATCGTTAACAAAAACGCAAATAACCTTCCACTGCCACCCATGAATAATGGCACTGGAAGGTTATTTGCTATTTAACCTTTATTCTTTTTTATCATGACTCCACTTGCTTCGCCAGATAGACCACCCAAGCGGGAGCATGCCAAACCATTTCTGTGACCACGGCTGCTTCGTAGCTGCTCTACGAGCATGAATGGCACGCGGATCCTCGATATATACGACTACCTTCTCCGTTATATACTTTACAAGCTCATCGCCACCGGAAGCCATTTTAACCTCCTTAAATGTGAGTGAATTCAGATTATCAGCATCCGTTCCATGGTCTTAGTGTGCACCACTCCACTTGGATCTAAACTACAGACTTCTGATTTGTCGAATAGGTTTACCTATTAAAGCACAATCTAACAAAGAATCCAGAAGACGTTATTCACTTGCAAGGAGGCGTTTCACTTGAACAACTGGAGAAAACAACACTTTCCCAGATCAGCAGCTGCTCTATGTGGCTTTCGAATCACTCTAACTACCCTAGGACTACTAATATTGTTTATGGGCAGCTCCTTAGCCTCTGCGACACCAGAGAAACCCGTGATGAAGGATGACCGTCAGCATTTATTAGGTCACGGACACCGTATGATCCTAATTGATGCGGGACACGGAGGCATCGACGGTGGAACTTCCTACGGTAATATTCTTGAAAAAGATATCACGTTAGATATCTCACGTCGATTATTTCTACTTCTGGGTAGCGATGGTTTTGACGTTGCTTTAAATCGCAATGGAGATTATGCCCCAAGTGATGAGAACCGCTGGCTACGTAGTAAATCTCGGCATCTGCGAGATCTTGCACAGCGTAAAGGGCTTGCTGAGACATTACCTGCTACTGTAGTGATAAGCATCCATATTAACTGGGCACCTTCCCCTACCAAACATGGTCCACTTGTATTGTACCGTCAAGAGGGCCGTAGCTTTATCCTTGCTAAGACCATTCAGCATCAGCTAAACAATCTTTACGATGTCGAGGCTCATCCAAGACCAGGCAAACCTTTTTATTTACTCAACAAAATTACCGCTACAACTGTTATCGTTGAAGCGGGTTTTGTAAGCAGTCCGACTGACCGCGCAAAGTTATGCACCCCTAAAGGGCAGCAACAAATCGCTGAAGCCATCGCTGACGGTATTGTAGCTTATCTTATGGAAGTTTAAGTTGGGAGCTCCATTTCATCTCCTTTTTAACCAGATCGGAAATCCCTATAAACTCAACATTGTCGTTCATCTGTTCAATACCGCTGCGGATTCCTGCGGCGGTCTCTTTCCCAAATACACCAACATGACCAATCGTTACACAAAATCGTTGATCCTTCGCCAAGTTTTTGACGAGACCCATTTGTTTCAGAACATGACTTGCTGTATGTGTGTCATCTAAAAAGATATGGTTCTCTACGCGTGGCAACCCCATACGATAAGCCATATTGCCAGCAACGGAACGGTAGTTAGTCTTGCTGTCTACAAAAAATAATCCTCGTTCTTTGCATACAGATAAGATCACTGCCATAATCCGCTCATCCCCGGTAATTTTCGAGCCCATATGATTATTTATCCCGATCGCATAAGGAACATTATCGAGTGCTGCCTCAACCTTTTGTCGCACTTCCTCATCGGACATTTTGGCCAATATGGCTCCTGGTCCAAGCCATTTAGGATTACCTTGGCGCGGCTCCATCGGTAAATGAACCAGAACATCATCTCCGCGTTCATGGGCGCGGGTGGCATCCTTTACGGATGTAGGTAAAAAAGGCATGACGGCTACAGTAAGCTTTATCGGTAACGAGAACATTTCATCTGTCCCCTTCATGCCATTGCCGAAATCGTCAATAATGATAGCGACCTTATCACGTTTTGGTGCATTCTCTTCGAGCTGCGTATTTGTAACGTTGTCTTCAAACGTGGCAGCAGAAACAGCCGGCGTCGCCGGAACAATTGTGGTAATCATTACTGCAGCAACAGCAATCCAATTCAGTAAGTAACGTTTAACCTTTCGACTGTCCTTCATCAAGAGGAACGCCTCCTTCGTCTTAAACAATTGTTTTCATTGTTTGGTTCACGAAGGTTAAATATGTACGAGGAGAGTTCGTAATAATTTACAAATCGAGCTGTTGCTAATTCCCGCGCTTGTCTGTGGCAAGGATTGCTTCCAGCACATCCACAGATTGAACTTCAAATGGCATATTCTTCATTGGGCTATCCTGCGAGCAGCTAGCTTCTGCCACCACCATTAATTTATCGATCTCGCTACTGGTAATCCCAAGCTCCTTAAGTGTAACGGGAAGGCCCACTTTTTTGCAGAAAGCAATGACCTGAGCAATTTCATCTTCCGAAGCCTTCTCCAAGACCAACTGCACGATCGTAGCAAAAGCAACCTTCTCACCATGTAGCACATTTCTGCATCCCTCATGCAGGGTCAGTCCGTTATGAATAGCATGGGCTGCAGCAAGCCCACCGCTCTCAAACCCAATGCCGCTCAAGTAAATATTAGCTTCAACAATATGTTCCACTGCAGAAGAGGTGACCCCCTGTTTGACATCTAGGAGTGCTGATTCACCTTCAGCAAGAAGTGTGTCGAGACAAGCTCGGGCTAAGGAGAACGCTGCGATTGTGCTAGTCCCACCTGCATGGGTAACCGCCCCTGATTGACGGCAAGCTCTTGCTTCGTAATAAGTAGATAAAGCATCACCCATTCCAGCCACCAACAATCTTGCAGGAGCTTTAGCAATGATATCGATATCTGCGATGACCATGTCGGGGTTTCTTTTTAAGGGAAGATAGCAATCAAAGTCACCCTCATCCGTATACAACACTGATAAAGCGCTGCAAGGTGCATCCGTCGAAGCCACTGTGGGTACAATAACTACCGGGAGATCCGCCATGTAACTTGCTGCTTTTGCTGTATCTAGCGTCTTGCCGCCACCGATTCCTAAGACGACTTCAACGTCCTTCAGACCAAGTTCCAACACTATCTCATCCACCTGATTACGGCTGCACTCCCCCTTGAATTCGCGCATAATAAGTGGAATATTGTTCCTTTCAAAGCTGTGAAAGATATCCTTCTTGTACTTGGAAAAAATATAAGGATCTATAATCGCAAAAACTCTTTTTGCTCCTAGCTGCAAACAATAATCTCCCAGCTTTTGAAGCTCGCCATGCCCCTGAATATATTTAGTCGGTGAACAGATGATCTGCGTCATAGTTTCACTCCTCTTTTTGAGTATTCTTTTATTCTAAGGAGTGTTGCTTCAGACTGGCTATAAAAAAAGATGCTATAGGCTTTTGTCTTCAATAAATCCCCCGTTCACACGAATCGTCTGGCCTGTAACCCGTTTCCACTGCTTGTTGCATCAACCCTCTTACGAGATCCATTTCAAAAAAAATCTGCAGCCCGCATTTCATCCAGTGGGTTCTCTGCCCCATCCGGAGAAATATGATAATAGGTATTCACTAATGAAAAATCTAACTCATGCGAATTCTAGGTTAATCCCCTCTGCAATATGAATATCTTGGTTTTTAATAATGGAATCTTCTTCTGATTTCGCTTATAAATTTCCGGTCAGAAAAAATTATCATCCCAATAATGGTTAGGAGTGAGTATACGATAGAGAAAACACTGGTCCAAATGACATGAGACAAATTAAATACAAACAGAAGCATAGGACATAAATTAATAAAGAACATCGCTAAAATATAGCCTATATCATGACGCCATAATGATTTTTGGACAATTGCGAGCATAGTCATAATAAATGTTGCTGCCACTCCAAACAGTGGAATTGCATAGTTGGTAGACCATCCCCTAAAACCAACAAATATATCGATGACCAAAAGGAAAATGGACAACATGACATAGTGATATAAAATTTTCCTGCCAATATGTTTATTAGATAAAATGGTATCTTTAACAACGATCCACGCATAGATAAGACCTGTACTTACGATAATTGACCATATTCTCGGATTGATATGATAGGTCAACGCATTAATTGTAATCGAAAGCACGATCGCAGATATAGCCAAAAAGAGGAACAATTTAGCTACCGTAAATGATTTGGTTTCCTGATAGACCTCTTTATAGGACGGGTATTCTGTCGTGCTCTCTCCCCTGATCTTAAGTGGCTTGGAGCATAGTGGACAACGATTATGTTGATTATCAACCGTCACGTTGCAACGAATACATTTGGTCATTCGCTAATCCCCCAATCGTTTGAGTAGATTTTAACTTCAAGTCCAGCCTCACCCGCTAAGGTCGAAAAGAAATATTGCAATATATCGGACTCCACTATATTTCTGGTAAACGTGATCACCAGCTTATCATTGACTGAACTGATCCCACAGTTCATAGGGCTTTTATTAGATGGATAGACTAATGCCTCGATTAGCTCTACGTGCTTGTACATTTGCTGTGGCAACGTAATATTGCCGATATTGGACAAGGTCAGTGTTCTTTTACTTTCCCCAAGCATATGAAACCCTAAATTCACGAACCAGTTCTTCAAAAATAACGGAACAAATAGCGTAGCTTTGTTCCGTTCAAGCGCCACATTATTGTAAATGATATTTTGCAAATTTTCTTTTCCCGTTTTATACTTCAGCATCTCATTCATTCTAAAAATTAATTCATCCAGTGTGGTATCTTCCGTAATTCGCGCGCCAAGATTAACTACACCAAAGAAGTTACGAAGAGTACGTGAAGGGAATGCTTTGCGCAAATTGACAGGTACTGCGATAACCACGGGAGCGTTACTTTTGCTATATTTGATTCTTGTTTGATAAATAGAATAACTCAGTAATGCTGATAAATAAGCAGTGATCGTACTTCCTTTTTGCTTAGCGAGGGCATTCAATTGGGAGGCACTTACAACCCCGTGTACCACGTTATTTCCGAACTGTTCGAAAGCTGTACCTTTAATGTGGTACGCTCGGCTGTTTCTAACCGATTCAACATAACAATCCTTGTAGTATCTGCGAAAAGCATCCTCCATATCATGGATATCCACGCCTGAATCAGCGAGTAAAATCCGGTCCTCAGTATCAATTTCATGTCCCATATACATTAGATAATAGTACAGCAGTGATTTTAAAAACTCGACGGCCCCATTACCATCCGTGAGCGCATGGAACACTTCAACAGAGACTCTATTGTTGTAGTATAAAACCTTAAATAAATATCCATTATTTGTAGTTGGATCAATGTTGCGACAAGGATACTGCTGATCCTCAGCGATCACAATTTTATCCGTGCTAGACTCTAAATAATTCCAAAACACACCCCTGCGAAGCTTCACAGTGAACATCGGAAATCTGTCGAACACCGTATCGGCGGCTTGCTGTAACGCATCCACATCTACAGGATTTGTCAGAACCGCTGAGATACGATAAACAGAAGTGTTTTTTGTATTTGTAACGGATGGAAATAGTTTTGCTGCGTTATCAAGTTTGTACCACTTTTTCACTTCAAAACTCCTCTTTTATTCTGCTGTTGACTGGTTGATACTCCACTTTTGCATTGTCTTCCTCAAACAAACATAGCTTACCACGACACAGATTATCTCTGCCACTACAAAGGAAAGCCATAAGCCGATGTTACCAAACATTAAAGGAAGGATAAAGAAATTCCCCATCAACAAGACATACCGTAAAATCGCCAAAATCGCGGATGTTCTAGGATTGTTAGTGGCTGTGTACAAAGTGTTAATTATAATATTGGCCCCTACAAAGATAAAATTAAAGCTATAAAATGTGATGATCTCACTTGATGTAGTCATGACCTGAAGATTGTCTTTTACAAAAAGAGAAATTAAGGGAGATTTAAAAATAATCAATATCGCTGTACAAACCACACCAACTAATGTGACTATTTTAATCGCCATGGTAATCAATTCATTTATACGGCTATATTCCTTCGCTCCGTAATTCACGCTGCTAATGGCTCCTAACCCTCTCGACATGCCCATGATAACTGCATTAACTACAAGTGAGATATACTGAACTACCGCAAATGAAGATACCCCTATTTCACCAAATTTAGAGATCAAAATCCAGTTGAAGATCATAGAAGAAAAACCCGCACTGAATTGCGTAATCGCTTCCGAGGAACCGTTATAGATCATCCTTCCGATTGCTTTAAAATCCATTTTCCATCTACCCACTCTTAAAATGCTATCCTTTGAGATAAAATTCGAGAAAAATAATATAAAAACAATCGTTGCACTGATCCCAGATGCCAAAGCAGCACCGGCAATCCCCATATCGAAAACGCAGATAAAAATCAAATCCAAGATGATATTCAAAACTACACTCAGTAAATTACCAATCATATAAAGCTGAGGTTTCCCCATAGATTGCAATGAAATACCAAGTAAAATATTTAAAATTACAGGCACGAAAAATACACCAAAAGTCCGTATGTAATCAACAACCATAGGAAAAAGCACTGAATTTGCTCCAACTATTCTAGCCAGTGATAAAAGACAATAAAAAAGCACGCGGCGATATAGTGATATGCTCCCATCATAGTAGACAGTAGAAAAAACAAAAATTTCTACTGCTACAATGATGGGAGTTTTTCTAATGTCTAAAAGAAGTCCAGCCTCTTTAAAAGTAAAATTACATGTCGTA
>NZ_CAKMAB010000065.1:0-23552 GCF_924513355.1 Paenibacillus pseudetheri | reverse complement strand
TTGTCATATTGGCTTCGATCAAGCTCGATCAGAACTTCTAGCAATGTTCTCTAACAAAAACTAAACGAACTTCTACAAGAGTGGCATATTTTCATTTACACATAATTCTTGACGCTCCCAAATAACTTCAAATAAGTTCTTTTATTTAGTTTTTGTTTGTTATAATAAAACAATAACTATTAATGAGGTGTTATCTTGCAATATATTTTCTTAATACCATTGGCATTTATTTGGGCGATTCCCTTGGTTTTACTGTTAAAAAGAGATTATCTAACTAAAAACAAGGTTTCAGATAAAAATGCTAGCATAGAGAAAAAATTAGACAGAATAATAGAATTGCTTGAAAAAGATAAGGGTGCATAATCACTTTTATCTTTTTTTATGTCGCAGTATACGTCTACTGTGCCTTTGGGAGAGGAGGGATACTCCTACTCCCTTAATGATCTGGTACGGCCCCCGCGTTGCTGGGTTTATGCTGTCGGACGATGGCTTTCGCCCCTTAGAACAACGTTAATTGCATATTCTTCAACCGTTCCATTCCGTCTGCAGCATGTCGTTCATCACGCCCTAAAGCGATATATTTTCTTCCAGTCCTTGATGCAGCCACAGCCGTTGTACAACTTCCAGCATAATTGTCTAGGACGGTTTCCCCAGGTTGGTGCAGGTGTGTATGAGGTATTCGCACAACTCCACTGGTTTTTGATTTGGATGGATTAGTTCAGGATCATCGTTGTTAACTACCGGATAGCACAAGTCACTGCGCGGCAATCTCTCAGTCTTTCCAGCCTCGTTTGACCACGGAATTCCATTACCATAAACAGATGATTTATTGTTGTTAGTCGCTGCATTCATTGGTTTATGTCCCTGACTCATTTGAGCATTATAGGTCGGCAGCCTTTTATAAAAGACTAGTATGTTTTCATGAGCTTGCAGCGGCATGACCTTTGTTTAAGTGTCCTGTTGCCTTGTTCTTTTCCCATATCCATTCATATTTAAATAATTACATATTGCTGGCTGCGAGTACCTTATCAAATGGTGCTTTAGCAAATAAGACGATTGCCCCGTTATCCTTAATGATCCGTTCATATACCTTCCATAGCTGATCAAACGGCAGGATAGAATCCCAAGGGCTCTGCGTTGTGCCGTATGGTAGATCGCATAGGATCATGTCCACACTTCCAATAATTTGTTGATAGTGATAATGTACTTATAACTAATTAATAATAAGGAGAAAGTTAAATTGCAGAAAAAGAAATATTTCACCCTTTCACCACCGTTCCTCATTCTAGGGATCATCTTGGCTTTCACTCTTCCATACGATAAAAGGTCTTATGCATTATTAGCAACCATGATGGCATTTTGGATTACTTACTATGTTTGGATTTATATAGAGAAGCTGATACAGAAGAAAAACGAATAGCATTTGTTACGCCTTATGTCTACTTAACAATACTAAGCGTGATAAATGCCGCCTCTGCCCTCTCTCGGGGGCAAATGTTTGTCTTATCCTTTGCCTGTGTCATGACTTGTTGCTCCCTTCCTTATTTCACTTCAGAGCATCCGAAGCCATGTGATAAAAAGGATTTGGCGCGGCGGATTTAATCTTTTCAAATGCTTCCTGTAGATCATTTCGCTCAGAAATCAAATCAGAAACATTCATTTCCTCTGCGTTCGCCCACTCGGTCAGGATTTTCATTGCCCTTGATATTCATCCAACTCCACCTTTTGCCGGGATATGGTCTGCTGTGCCTCCGCTAAATCCCTCTGAACATCTGTCAGCCATCATCAACCCGTTTACAGCTTCTTTCCAACGCGCGTTCTGTTGTTGTGACTCTTCTAGTGAGTGAATTAAATACGCAATGTCTGCCTTTTTAATCATGAACCACCATGGAGAACCTGCTTTAAAATTTCTCTTTATCTCTTCTATGGTGTCATGCTGGATAAGGGAATTTTTCCTGATTCACTCATAACTGCACTCCTTCCCAGTTCCAAATCTGTTGTTGCCCTTTGGCTGGAATCGGAGCCAGCAGTTGCTTAATTTCTGCCAATTCCCAAGCATAGCGTCCTTGATCAAACCATCCGAAGGAATACTTTTTTATCAAGAGTATTGAAGTGAGTTTTTCGAGTGTCTGATTCTAAGGCAATCACTCCGCCCAACACATCTCGCCGGAATCTGAAGCAATCTATCAACTCTGAAATAGCTACCACAGCCTCAGTCGGTAAGTTGTCCACTGTATAACCGTTCCGAGCCAACGCTGCTTTAATCTCTGGCACTCGCAGGCTTCTTTATCAATCTTCTTCCCTGCATAGATAGCGAGTGGTCCTCTGTGCTTTGTGGGCGCGCGTTTCAAACTTCTTCACATTGAGAGCTATCAGTGTTACCCACGGCTGAATGATGTATGGACTTCATGGCTTTGCCTCATTTCTTCATCGTATTTTCAAATAAATTGAAGAAATGTTTATAATGATTTTTTTCCAACCGATAGTAAATAGAGAATAAATAATACATAAGGAGAATTGAAATGGAATATATACTCATTGGTATTGGAATATATGCACTACGTATACTTGTTCCAATTTTTGTTGCTAGAGTTATGTGGAAAAAGAAATCCGAAATATGGAAGATTGTTATTGCTGTCATACTGACAATTTTCTTACCTTGGTTGGGTTTAATTTATCTCGTCATCGATCGTTTAAGGTCACCAAGCATTCCCCGATTATAGTCTCCGCATTTGTCCAACCCCTGGCGCTAAGCAACTTGTTTGCATAATTGTTCTTTCAATACATACTGGTTATTTGTCCTCTCCTTTATATGGGAGAGGGTGGTTAACCCTCTCCCTTCTTTAGATATTCAGTGGCAAACCCGCCATTAAAACCTTCCAGCAGCAATACCTCTGATCCGCACAAGTCCCACGTTTCCGACTTCACCGTCCAAACCTTATCCTTGTATTTTTCCTTCCGAGCTTTGTAGCATGAATGCATGATTACTTTGTCTTCCGGTATCAGTCCTGATTTCTTGAGCGTTGGTTGTTTGCCATTTCGTTTATCTCTCCTTATGGGCTATGCCCTCAGAATAAAGTTCCTTGTTGTACATCGGCCTGCAGCTGGGTCACTGCTTCTTCATAACTCATCCCAGTAAGCTGCAGGCGTAGGATTTCAACATGTTCCTGAATCATCCCTTGCGTCTCCCTTAACCAAGGAATTCCGGATTTCTCAAGCCACTCAAACATTTCACCAGCCCGGATCTGTGCTCCGAGTGTTATAATCTCGCCTGCATTGAAGCAGTTTCTTTTCAGCTCCTTGTATATCCCGTTCAAAATCAGCGATAATTTCAAGGTTGTAGTCGATACAGAACAGAATCTGCTGCTTATTCATCCGTCAGCAACTCACTATTCGTTTCGCCACACTCCGGGCAAGCTGGTTCCTCCAGTTCATCGCCCGAGATCTGCTCAATCGCGTATTTCCTGCCGCACTCACAACGGTATTTATCCCATGTTTCCATGTCTTTTCTCTCCCTGGGACTAACGAAACTTATTTTGATAAGCCACGTACAATTGTTAAATAATTGAAATCGGAGTGTTACATATGGATAAAAATAAAAAGTTTTACGGCTTGGGTCTAGGAATATGCTTTGCTGTTGCTTTTGGATTTGCATTCCACAACATTGTATTAGGTATTGGTTTGGGAATTGTTTTTGGTGTTGCCTTGCCTCAGACAGGTAAACCCAAAACCCCTAAAGATAAATGAGGTTCCGCTACTGGGGCTATCCCCGATTAATGGCTTAGCCTTATTTTGAAAATGGGTTACTGCCCAGTACATTGGCTAGGCATCAGCATAGGATGACGTATAACCAATTGGGAGGTAATATGTTGAATTATCCAATGAACCAAATAAATTCAATGCATCAAATGCACCAAATGCCACAATCCATCGTGGTATACCCTGTTGATCCATATGTTGTAGAAACCTTAAAATCTATTATTGGAAAACAAGTTGTGTTAGAAACTACTCGTGGTGGAGTCAGCGGATGTGTAGTTGATGTCAAACCAGACCATGTTGTGTTAGATACTAGAGGTAGAAAGTTCTTTGTCCGGATATGTGAGATTGTTTGGATCATGCCTGAGTAATCTTCTATTCCAGAGGGGCTGTGAAAACAGCTCTTTTTTCATATCTATTTGCCTCTTGTAGCTAACTGTTCAGCATTCCTGATAAACAATAATGCAATAACCTCGTTGTTATACGAATTTTATAATCTTCAAATCGATCATTTGGATGATAAGACCCCTGTGCAGCATAGCCATTAAGAGCATCAGTAAACATTGCAGTGAAGATCTTTAGATCGTTAGTCTCAAACGACTCAAGTAATCTAATCTCGCGGAAATTCACCTCTATCTGCCGTACTCTTACCTGGTTTGTGTTCAGCGAATATCTTTTGCTTCAAAGGAGATACTTCCTTCTTCACCTTCTTACGGGTAGTATTGCGTTTCGCACATGAAGATAAGCAATAGGTTGTTCTGTAGCTTCCACATGAACTTTAAGTTCCACACATCGATATTTTGGAAGAATTGCCTAGCCTTTCGGACGTTCCGGACGCCATCCGGGTCCACCTGTGATATAAAGTGGCTTAACACATGCCGCGGCTTCGTCACGGGTTAGCCGAAATCCTCTAAATTCAATTCTTTTTCGCGAATTTTGAAACGTATTGGTCTCCCAGCGATGCCGATCCATTCTCTTCGTCACACTTATGATGTCCTTTTACTTGAGGCTGGTAACGATATGAAGTACGTACAAGAACGTTTAGGTCACGGTAGTATGAGAATCACGGCGGACATATATGCACATATTTCAAAGAAAATAAATGAAAGCAGTATGGAGAAATTTGAAGCTCATATGAGAAGTATCCTCGAATGAAACTACATTTTTAGGGGGCATTACGGGGGCGCTCATAAACCTCCACAAAACCTCATAACCTTACCCCCACAGAAAAAAACCCTCAACGCTTAGAGCGCCAAGGGCTGATTTATTCTAGTAAAGAGTCATGTATTGTGCTCTTTCCCACTCGTGAACTTGTGTGCGGTAGATATCCCATTCGATTTCTTTTAGCTCGTAGAAGTGAGCCAAAGCATGTTCGCCGAGAGCTTCGGTAATAACATGACTGCGGATCATTTCGCTAAGTGCTTCTTTCAAATCGGATGGCAAGCTTGGAATGCCTTCTTCGATACGCTCTTCTTCAGACATCACATAGATGTTACGGTCAATCGGAGCTGGAAGATCAAGCTTGCGTTTAATTCCGTCTAGACCTGCTTTCAACATAACAGCAAGTGCGAGGTAAGGGTTAGCTGCTGGGTCCGGGTTACGAACTTCAACACGTGTGCTAAGACCTCTAGAAGCCGGGATACGAATCATTGGGCTACGGTTACTTGCAGACCAAGCTACGTAGCAAGGTGCTTCATAACCAGGAACAAGGCGTTTGTATGAGTTCACTGTTGGGTTAGTAATCGCTGCAAAAGCACGAGCGTGCTTCAAAATACCAGCCATGTAGTAACGTGCAGTTTTGCTCAGACCCAGCTTGTCGCTTTCGTCGTAGAACATGTTTTCTTTGCCTTTAAACAAGGATTGGTGGGCGTGCATACCAGATCCGTTGATACCGAACAATGGTTTAGGCATAAAAGTTGCATGCAGGCCGTGTTGACGGGCTACCGTTTTCACGACAAGCTTAAAGGTTTGAATTTGGTCAGCAGCAGTAATCGCGTCAGCATATTTAAAGTCAATTTCATGCTGGCCCGAAGCTACTTCATGGTGGGAAGCTTCGATTTCAAAGCCCATCTCTTCAAGGGTCAGTACGATTTCGCGACGACAGTTTTCCCCTAAATCCGTTGGCGCTAAGTCAAAGTATCCACCTTGGTCGTTCAATTCCGTAGTAGGATTGCCTCTTTCGTCTGTCTTGAATAGGAAGAATTCAGGTTCTGGTCCAACGTTCATAGCTGTGAAACCCATTTCTTCTGCTTCCTTCAGACAACGCTTGAGGATACCACGCGGGTCTCCAGCAAAAGGTGTGCCGTCTGGCATATAGACGTCACAAATCAGACGAGCTACACGACTATCTGTCACCCAAGGGAAGATTACCCATGTATCAAGGTCAGGGAAGAGATACATATCAGATTCTTCAATCCGTACGTAACCTTCGATGGAAGAACCATCAAACATCATTTTGTTATCAAGTGCTTTTTCCAATTGGCTAACTGGAATCTCTACATTCTTGATAGTACCTAATAGATCCGTAAATTGCAGACGAATAAAACGAACATTCTCTTCCTTGGCAATGCGTAAAATATCCTCTTTAGAAAAGCTCATGTGATCCTCTCCCTTTCGAACTTCTATATATTATTATTTATTAAAAAACCGGGATAACTCACCTTGAATCAGAGACACTTGTCCCGGTCTTTTACCGGAAACTAGTTCTTGCTTCAGCATTCGGTGAAGCTGGGAATCGGATAACTCTCTACGTCTAACCTCTGTATCAGGGGTAATAACAGTAGCTTCCTCGGATTCCTTAGTGACAGGATTCATTACTTGCTTAATGCCAGCAATATTAACACCCTTCTCGATCAAAGCTTTAATTTCTAATAGGCGCTCAACATCATTAAAAGAGAACAAACGCTGATTCCCCGACGTACGCGCTGGTACGATCAGACTGTGCTGCTCATAATAACGAATTTGTCTCGCGGACAAATCAGTCAGCTTCATTACAATTCCAATAGGAAATAATGCCATATTTCTGCGGATTTCATCACCCATGACTCATCCAACCTTCCAATGATCTTTTTCTGATCTCATTGTACATTTCCTAATACAGCGCGTCAATGGTATGTGAGATATTCTTACAGCAATTTTCTTTCACGCATACTTTGAAGTGCCATCAAAACGCCATATTTAACATGTGAATAGGTTAATCCGCCTTGCATATAGCCAATATAAGGTGCTCGTATAGGCGCATCTGCAGATAACTCCAAGCTTCCACCTTGTATAAACGTACCTGCAGCCATAATAACAGGATGTTCATAACCTGGCATATCCCAAGGCTCTGGTACCACATGGCTGTCTACAGCTGCAGCGCGCTGTATACCCTGAACAAAGGCAATTAAGTGTTCTGGCCCATCAAAGGACACCGCCTGAATCAAATCTGTACGAGGCTCGTTCCACGCTGGCTTTGTCTCAAACCCGCAACGCTGAAATACGGATGCAGCAAAAACACTCCCTTTTAAAGCTTGTCCGACCGTGTGAGGAGCCATAAACAACCCTTGGTAGAGCCCACGAGTTGTTCCTAACATAGCCCCTACTTCACCACCTATGCCAGGAGCGGTTAATCGATAAGCTGCCAATTCCACAAGATCCTGTCGGCCACAAATATAACCGCCCGTCTCAGCAATACCCCCACCAGGATTCTTAATTAACGATCCTGCTACTAGATCCACACCAACCTGTGGAGGCTCAAGCTCTTCGGTAAACTCACCATAACAATTGTCTACGAAGACAATCACTTCCGGTTTCAACACCTTTACCCTCGAAGTCATCTCACCAATTTCAGCTACTGTAAAAGAAGCACGCCAATCATATCCTCGTGACCTTTGGATTCCAATTACTTTAGTATTTTCGTTAATAGCGAGAGCTACCTCATCCCAATCGATCTTGCCATCTGCTGTAAGAGCAACCTCTCGGTAAGTGATTCCGAAATCTGCAAGAGAACCTGTCCCATCCCCTGTGTGACCAATCACCTTATGTAAGGTATCATACGGACGCCCTGTGATGTATAGCAGCTCATCTCCTGGACGCAATACACCAAATAGGGCTGTTGATATGGTATGTGTTCCTGAAGCGAAATGCGGGCGTACCAGAGCTGATTCCGCACCAAAAACGTCAGCATAGACAAGATCCAGCACTTCACGGCCACGGTCATTATACGCATACCCCGTAGAACCGGCAAAGTGAAAATCACTGACTTGATGACGCTGGAACGCTTCTATAACCTTCCATTGATTCTTATCTACAATACGATCAAGGGCTTTGACAGCGCCTTCTATTTCAACTTCTGCGGCCTCTGCCGCGCTCAAAATATCCTCTGCAAAAACTACCATTCGTTCTTATTCGCTCCTTACATTTACTTGCCATCATAATGACAGAAAGCGGCAGTAAACTGACGCTTTCTAGATTAGCTATTATTTCATACCTACAAACGAAGCATTTTCACTTTAGGAATGACTGACAAGATTACTGCTGGTCCACAAAATCAGCAAGCATGTAACCCCATTTGTCATAATCCTCTTTATTAAGACGAACGTTATAGAGCACATCGTTCTCATCATAAGTCGTTTCCAGGACCTCTCCCACTCTGTAGAGCAAGGAAGAAATATCGCCTCGGTCTCCGGGAATGCGGAAGTTGAGTGTCTCGCCGGCTAGTTCATCGGCGATAATTTCGGTAATCCGGGTTAAATCCTCAGGGTTAAATGCACTGATCTTCAAGTACCCTGTACCTGTAGGCAACATTTCCAGTTGCTCAGGCTGACATAGATCAATTTTATTAAAAAGTACGATTTGCGGTGTACCAGCTGCACCTAAATCCTGCAAGATAGATTGGACAATTTCCATCTGCTCCTCACGCATTGGTGAAGAGGCATCCACCACATGTAGCACCAAATTGGCCTCATTCACTTCCTCCAGCGTTGCACGGAAAGATGCGACAAGATCATGCGGAAGATTCTGAATGAAGCCTACAGTATCCGTAAGCACAACCTCTTTACCTCCTGCTAGCTCAAGTACACGTGAAGTAGGGTCCAGTGTGGCAAACAACTGGTTTTCAATATAAACATCCGCATCGGTTAGTTGTTTAAGGAGCGTTGATTTCCCTGCATTCGTATACCCAACAAGTGCGACTTGCACTGCTCCCGCCTTGCGGCGACGCTCCCGATGTAACTCACGAGTCTTAACAACCTCATCCAGCTGGCGTTTCAGCTCCGTAATCCGATCACGAATATGTCGGCGATCGGTTTCCAGTTTACTTTCACCCGGACCTCTGGTACCAATTCCTCCACCTAGTCTGGATAAGTTCTTCCCTTGGCCGGAAAGCCGAGGTAACAGATAGGACAATTGTGCCAGCTCTACCTGAATAATCCCTTCTCGCGTCTTCGCACGCCCCGCAAAAATATCCAGAATAAGCTGCGTCCGGTCAATAATCTTAAGATCCAGAGCCTCCTCAAGGTTCCGTACTTGGGCTCCGGACAGTTCTTGATCGAAGATAGCTGTATTAGCCCCGAGAGCATCAGCAGCCATCCGCAGCTCTTCTACTTTACCTTTACCAATAAACCATCTAGAATCAGGCGTTTCCTTGTTTTGACGCAGCACATCCAGAACTTCAACACCAGCCGTTTCGGCTAATTGCACTAATTCCTGTAGTGAAAGCTCTGGATCAATTCCGGTTCTTTTAATTTTATCTGTGACGAGACTTACCAATATCGCCCGATCTTGTACATCTGTTTCCGTATCATGCGTAGTTATTGCCATGTATGTCATGCTCCTTATGACGGTGATAGTATCCTGTAATTCATAATTTGAAATCCTCAGTTCGAAGCGTCATTAATTCCTGCTTGCCTGGGCTGGTACTTTCATACTGGTTTAACAGTCTTACAGCCTGACCCCGAACAGCTTTCTCAATGGCGTTGCGAACATACCGCGCATTACTGAAAGCATGAAGACTCTCCGTCTTCTCTACTAACAAATGCTGCTTTAACTTGAGTATCGCCTGTGGCATCAAAATATAGTCACGATCTTTTGCCATCAGTTCAGCAATTTGCAGCAGTTGATCGATCGTATAATCAGGAAATTCCACCTGTATCGGAAACCGTGAAGGCAATCCGGGATTGCTCATCAAAAAATACTCCATCTCTCCAGAGTACCCCGCTAAGATAAGTATAAATTGACTGCGATGATCCTCCATAGCCTTGACGAGCGTATCAATCGCTTCTTTTCCAAAATCCTTTTCTCCACCGCGAGCAAGGCTATAAGCCTCATCGATAAACAAAATACCGCCCAAAGCCTTTTTCACCAGATCGCGGGTCTTCTGAGCAGTATGACCGATGTATTCTCCTACAAGGTCGGCTCTCTCCACCTCAATGAGATGTCCTTTGGTCAGTACACCCATACGCTGGAACAGCTTAGCTACAATTCTAGCCACGGTTGTCTTACCAGTTCCCGGATTCCCTTTAAAAACCATGTGATAAGCTTGCCCACCGCTTGCAAGTCCTGCCTCAGTTCGCATTTGAGCAATCTGTAACAAGGCGTAGATTTCAAAGACTAGCTCTTTGATATTGTCCAGACCCACTAAACCTTCCAATTCTAACGTTAACTCTTGGAACAGGCTAGTGTGGCCGTGATTTTTTGGAGGTACCGGCCGGCTCTCTCCAGAAGGGTTAGTTATAGCCGGAGGCTCTTGACTCCGCAATACAATATTGATTTGTCGAGACGGTCTTTCTTCCTCCCGTCCACTGGCCGCTGCTACGCGTCCGCTCATCGGTATCACCTCATTATCCAGGGCTGACTTCTCTAATCAAGTCTATTCCAGTAAATGAAGTGTTATTAGAAGATTCGGGATTTTTTGGACAAATCACAGGAATAGCTGCTGAAGCTTCCATTTCGTATAGGCTAGAATCTCACGTGTTTTATGTCTTGTCATCGATAGAACAGTGGATTCTGTAAGTCCCAGCTCAGGATTCACGTATCCAAGCTCGTCAGCAATTTCATGAGCCCGCCACCCATGATAAGTATGCGTAATGATTATTGCTGAAGACAAACCCTCACGTGCCATAATCTCTTTACTAAACAAAAGATTCTCGTAAGTGCTGGTAGCTTCATTCTCTACGTAAATGGCGCTATCTGGCACTCCTTTAGCAACCAAATAATTACGCATTCCTTGACCTTCGGTGTATTGTAAATCAGGTTTATCTAAACCACCAGATACAATAAGATGAGCGAACATTCCTTCTTGATAAAGCTTCAGTCCGTAATCCAGCCGTTCCTTAAGTCCTGGGCTAGGCTCATCCCCCCACATCGACATGCCAAGAATGATCCCAACATCCGCCTTTTGCATAGGATCTGTCGTGGCAGCTTTATTAATATTGTTTAACGCATAAGCACACCACAACAATCCAGCAATCACAATAATCGATAGAGCAATAAGCAACGTTCGTTTCGTCCAGAATTTTCGTTTTTTGGAAACAATCCGGATCGGGGAAGAACCTCTTCCGTAGACGTACCATTCCATTTCTTTATTTCCTCCTGAATTCTCCATGATGAAATAATTCGGCTCGATGCTTCAAAGATAGTGAGAAATAAGGGAAAGCATGAGCATCGATGCCGCGTAAAATAGTATTGGCTGTCTCCCAGGCGAGTTTATAATCACTCTCGGAAATATCTTCCCTCTCCAGCGCTTCCTCTAATTCATCCTCATCAAGCAAGAAAACCTCGCCATTCCAAAGCACAACCACATCTAGATACAAATCATCAAACCATGGAACGCCTTGGTCTGTGACGCCCTGCACCTTGCAGGTGTCTATGTACCATTGAATGATATTTTGCCGTTCGTCGAACATAGCCGTCACAATATAGTGACTGTCTTTGGGAAAATATTGCAGCCAGGAATAACCTTTATCCGCAATACGATATGTATGCCGTCCATAGCTCTTCCACAGTGGTTCTTTCAGCCCGTAGATGGTATAAAGCGTAATATATCCGCTGAATTCCCGGCTCTCCACATAGCGGCAGGCAAAATGGCGGCGCGTAATCCGGCGCCAGTTGGCCCGGTCTCCGAATTTACGTTTCATAGAAATTACCCTCTCCAGTATGGTTTCTTCAGCTTACCACATTTAGAGGATACACTCAAAACATCCTCCAAAATACAGCAAATTTTTATCACAGATCCTATTAGAAAAATATGGAGATATAAAAAAAGCTGTCCCATAAGTAGCATTCACTACTTTTGAGACAGCTTCGGGTAAGGAATAGCTAACTTCATAAATTCTAAGCGTCACTATTGAGCAGAAGAATCACCATTCACATTGCCAGCCTCTTGATCAGGGTTTGTTGTTGCATTACCACTGTCATTCCCTGAACTTCCGCCTCCAGAAGGTACATCTGGTGGAGCGGTAGGTATCGGTGTTGCTGACGGTGGAGGCGTAGTGAATTCAGGCAAGGTTCCTGTTCCACCATCATTCCCGCCTCCATTGTTGCCACCACCATTATTTCCACCATTGCCGTTATCCCAGCCATTGTCTCCGCCATTCTCAGGGGTTGGTGTCGGAAGATTAGGATCGATGGTTGGCTCAGGTGTTGGCATCTCATCCTGCACAGAGACAGTAACCACATTTGAAGGTTCACTTTCCACTTTTGTTGCAGGATCATAAGTAGTAACATAATACTCGTAAACCAGACCAGGCATTGCACTAAAATCTCCTGCACTAGTCGTGACTGTATTTAACAGTAAGCTAAAATCAGCCTCAGAGGTCTCTTTACGATATATACGATATTCTACTCCCGCAACTGGAACTGCCTGCCAGCCCAGATTTACTGTCATCGTAGATGGATCATAAGCTGCTGTAAGTCCACTGACGTTCTTAGCTGGTTCAGGTGTTTCTGTAGGTGCAGGAGCGATTTCACTATCTAGCTGTGGGAAGGACTTCTTAGGAACATCCCTTAACGCTTCCTCCATCACCTTACCCCAGAATGCTGCGGCAAGCCCACTGCTATTCTTAAGCAGATGTTTCTTGCCTGGCTTGTCATAACCCATCCACACCGCTGCTGTCCATTCTGGTGTGTAACCTACGAACCATACGTCGCGGTTCGAGCTGATTCCAGAATATCCACTTTGAGTCGTACCGGTCTTACCGGCCACAGGACGGTCAATCCTTGCTTTTCTACCCGTACCACTCTCTACAACCCTTTGCATCATCTCAGTCATTTGATAAGCCGTCTCCTGACTCATAACACGGTCAGGCGTTATATTGGCTTTGAAGACGGTCTCTCCACTGCTATCCGAGATCGATTTAATGGAATAGGATTCTCGTAGTTCACCGCCATTTGCAAAAGCACTGTAGGCTTGCGCCATTTCCAGTGTATTCGTTCCTTTGCTCATACCTCCGAGAGCCAGTGAGAGGTTCTTGTCTTCATCTTCCAGACCAATTCCCAATTTCTTGGCGAATTTAAATCCGGTATTCACTCCAATTTCATTAAGCAACCAGACCGAAGGAATATTCTCCGATTTCTGTATAGCATCACTCATACTGATACTCTTCGAATATCCATGAAGGTTAGTTGGGCAATAGTTCGAGAAACACTGCTTCTCGTTGCTAAGAGTAGAATTCATGTCGTACTTTCCAGTTTCCAGTGCTGGTGCATAAGCAACGATTGGTTTAAAGGCTGAACCTGGAGAACGTCGGCTGCCATTTACACGGCTGTAGCCTTTTTTCTCATAATTCCGTCCACCTAGAAGTGCGACAATGCCGCCATTCTCTTGATTCACGATGGTCATAGAACCTTGTACCAGCTCGTCGTCTACACTCTTCTCGAAGTTATCACTGTCTGCAAAAGCATCTTCTACGGTTTCTTGAGCGTGCTTATCCATCGTGGTGTAAATCTTGTAACCACCAATATTCAGATCATCTTCGGATAGTCCAAACTTCTCTTCCGCCTCATCCACTGCAAAATCAATAAAAGCTTGATAACGCTGTTTCTTTTCAGGTGGCTTGTAATTATAATCCACAACTTTCGCTTCGTCTCTCTCTTGCTCCGTAATATACCCTTGCTCATACATGAGCTGAAGTACAACTGCGCGACGTTCCTTTGAAAGATCCGGATTACGCAAAGGATTGTAACGAGACGGTCCCTTTGGCATCGCAGCCAATGTCGCCATTTCCCAAACCTTAAGATCATTCAGATCGCTCTTACCGAAATATCTAACGGATGCTGCTTTAATTCCGTAGATTGTACCCCCAAAATTAATTCGGTTCAGGTACATGGTAATAATTTCTTCTTTAGATTTCTGATTCTCTAGAGCTACGGCAATAGACACCTCTGTTGCTTTACGGAAAAACGTCTTGTCCCGTGTCAGGAAGATATTTTTGGCGAGCTGCTGAGTAATGGTACTCCCCCCCTCTACCATACTGCGTGCGGCAATATCCTTTACTGCTGCCCGGCCAATCGACCATAAATCCACACCAGAATGTTCGAAGAATCGCTTATCCTCTGTGGCTACAAAAGCATTAACCAATAAAGGTGGAATTTCCTCATACTCTACTGGATCGCTCTTCTCAAGGGATAATTCGCCGATTAAATTAGCATTGCGGTCATATACTTTCGTAGTTTCATTAACGGTCAGCTTATCTTGGTTCTCTAGGAGAAGTTTTTGCCCATTCAGCATAATGAACAGATAACCGCCGAGTGCACAGAAAATGGCCAATGCTGTTGCAAAGAATAAGCTCCACAGTACACGCTTCTTCGTCAAAAATTTCTTTTTCTTCTTACTTTTTGGTTTTGATTTTGAATTAGAATTGGAACTGGACGATCCTCTATTTCTATTGTTATTCGTCCTTGATGTATCGTCTCTAGACATGATGCCTCCTGACTCCCTTCCTTGAATAAATCATGTATGGACTTCTCTGAATGAAAAGAACAACCTTCTCAGGTTGCTCTCTCACACTCTATTCAAACGATTTATAAACAAGAAAGGTTTCACTTCAAATTTGTAAATGTTATTCTTCGTTACTATTGTCTTGCATGAGTGACACACTGCGCTGTGGTGTAAATGTGGAAATTGCGTGCTTATACACCATTTGCTGGCGCCCATCACTATCAATAACGATTGTAAAATTGTCAAATGCTTTAATAATTCCCCGGATTTGGAAACCGTTGGTCAAATATACTGTAGCAGGGATATTTTCTTTGCGTAGTTGGTTCAAGAATGTATCTTGGATGTTAATGGACTTGTTCATGTGACGTACCCCCAATGGTTCAATTATATTGTTCAGAAGTATATTCAAGACCTGAGAGAAACTTTCCTGCTATTATAGCACGTATTTTCGAGAAATTTCCAGAAAAGTTTTGCTCACCTTCGACATCGATCCACTCGATTTCCTTCATGTGGCGAAACCATGACAACTGTCTTTTGGCGAATCGGCGAGTATCGCGTTTGAGCAGTATCACAGCTTCCTCAAGCGTCAGTTCCCCAGCGAGGTAAGCGGCAATTTCCTTGTAGCCCAGCCCCTGCATGGACACAAGGCTTCTGCTGTAGCCGTTTTCCAGCAGTCCCTTCACCTCAGCAACAAGACCATCCGCAAGCATGCTATCAATTCGGTCCTCAATACGTTTATATAGTATTTTCCGGTCCATTGTCAAACCGATAAGGCATAAGTCATAGGGCGACTCCTTCTTTTGAGCGGCATGTGAAGCGGAAAGAGTGGTGTTTGTCTGGTGATGAATTTCCAGTGCCCGTATAATTCTACGGCGGTCATTCGGATGCAATTTCGCTGCACTGACCGGATCAACGGCTTCAAGTCTGGCATGCAGTGCAAGCGCTCCATGTTCTTCTGCAAATTGATCCTGTTCTTTACGGAAAGCTTCGTCAGCCACAGCTTCAGAGAATTGAAAACCGTAACATAAGGACTCAATATAAAGACCCGTTCCCCCAACAATAAATGGAAGTTTCCCACGGCTGCTTATCTCTTCGATAAGTCTGCTACCTTGTTCCTGAAATTCAGCAGCAGAATATGGGTCCTGTGGATCATGAATATCGATTAGGTGGTGAGAAATTCCCATCATCTCAGCTGGAGTGATCTTAGCTGTTCCAATATCCATACCACGATAAACCTGCATCGAATCGCCAGAAATAATCTCTGCGTTATATGCAGCCGCAAGCTCCAAACTTAACCTGGTTTTACCTACAGCTGTTGGTCCTAGTAAGACTAGAACCTTTTGTCTCTCTTTAGTTGTCAATGTGTATCACCCCGTACGATGTTTTGGAGTTGCTCCGGAGCAGCTCTGTAAAGCCAAGACGTTCGAATTCCCCGCTTAAAGCCTTCTCTTTCAAAAGAACAGTTTTACGAGCAACTCTCATTGCCTCAGCTACACTCTCTGGTGATAACGCTGCACGATTAGCAAACTGGCGCAACGGGGAAATCGAAGCAGAACCAGTCAGTGGCACGCGGAACATCGGATCGAAGTACACAATATCTATACTTCGATCCGGTTGAGCACGTAAGAAGTCCAAATGTTCACTATGCACGACATTAATTCTACGCAAAGCCTCATTCACCATTACTTGCCCAGAGGTATAGTGCCGCATCCCTTCATAGAGCAGTGCGTACAGCGGTAATGAGCTCTCCAGTGCGGTAACCACCGAGGACTCACCACCATGCACAGCAAACAGCAAGGAATCAGCACCTAGACCCGCTGTACAATCCAGTACGCTATCTCCGGGAAGCATACGTGCTGCAACAAGCATCGGCTCTATATCACCCTTCAGAATCCGTTTCGCTCGAACGAAACCCATGCTTGGGTGAAACTCCATAGGCTCCATCCCTAATCGGTGTAAACGAACGGCTTCTTGAGAAAGAATTAGTATATCCTCATCTCCGTAGTGTTCCACCATCTTGGGTATGGAGAATTTCTCGCGTGGAGCGTATTTACAGCCCGTTCTCTCTGCGAGATTCTGAGCTCGCTCTACAATTTCCATTATCGGGCTATAACCCGTAGTTATAATCATGTTGCCTCCAGTCTTGCTATAAACAAATTTCTAATCGTACAATTACATCACCCGTTTGAACAATTTCTCTAAATCATAGGATGAAAAAGAAATCACAATCGGGCGCCCATGTGGACAAGTATACGGCTGTCTACATGCTGCCAGACGAGACAACAATGCCTCGACTTCCTGCTCTGTTAGTTTCTGATTGGCTTTGATGGAGGCTTTACACGAACAAAGAATAGACGATTTCTCTCGTAGCTTTGCTAGGTCAATCAATCGTTCACTCAAGACCCACTCCGCCATTTCTTCAACGATCGCTTTCTCCTCGCCTTCAGGAAACCAATACGGCAAAGATCGAATCAGAAAAGTCTGTCCTCCAAAATGTTCAAGGTACACTCCAGCCTGCTGAAACCAATGTAGACGTTCACTAAGTTGACGACTTTCCGATGGCGTGAACTCAAGCGTAATTGGCAAAAGCAGATCCTGAGAAGCGTCTTCAGGACGACCGAACTTCTCATAAAAAAACTCGTAATTTACGCGTTCGTGAGCCGCATGTTGATCAATGAGATACAACCCACCGTCATTCTGAGCGATAATATAAGTCCCATGATGCTGTCCGATATAATTTAGTTCTGGGAAGGCAGGAAGCCCAGGCTCTTCATCGACTGGCGGTGCCCATAACGCTTGGGCAGAAGGAATCTGCTTTTGCACGGATGAAGCTTCTTGCGGGCGATACCCATTATTAGTATAGTTGTTGCTCACATTATTTTGACGTCCTTGCGAAGAGGAAGACTGGTATCCTGACCCATAGGATGGAGCCGTTTCACGGGTCATCGGAGTATCAATCTGTCCCTCTCTTCTGAACTCACTGGCGCTCTGCTCAACATTTGATGGTTGTTGTCTACTTAAGGAACTACCAGATCCCTGAGGATCTGAATCCTCGCCCACCTCAGTCGGTGGAGGTGGCGGAACTGACCCTTTGGAAAAAGCAAACTGCTCCTGTATAAATGAACTGCTGCCCTTTGGCCCAATGGTTTCTTTACCCGGACGCGGTATCAAACTTTGCCCTAACAACACTTTACGGATTTCTTGTTCAACGAACGTGTAAAGCTCATTCTCCTTACTAAACCGAACCTCCAGCTTAGCTGGATGAACATTGACATCCACAAGTGAAGGATGCATATCCAGTTCGAGCACCAGCAGTGGATAGCGGTTAATCGGAAGTAAAGTATGATAAGCACGCATGATCGCTGCGTTCAGACCATTGCTGCGAATATATCGTCCTCCCACAATGGTAGTCACTGCGTTTCGATTTGAGCGTGTCCATTCCGGACGACTTATATAACCAGAAATACGATAATCCAAGTCCTCTGCCGTAATCGGCAACATAGCCTTGGCTGCGGAGGTTCCGTACACCGCTGCGATCACTTGCAGCAGATCACCATTACCAAGCGTGTGCAGCAGCTGATTGCCATTATGATGCAAGGTAAAAGAGATTCCCGGATGGGCTAACGCCATTCGATACATGGCATCCGATATATGACCAAGCTCCGTCTGGATACTCTTCATGTATTTCAGCCGTGCCGGTGTGTTAAAAAATAATTCACGCACCGCCAGATCGCTCCCACGGCCCGAAGGGGAATCCTCATTCCGAATTAAATTACCACCCTCAATATCAATCAGGCGTCCTTTGCCGTCATCGGCAGTAGCCGTTAGAAGAGAGACTTTGGATACCGCAGCAATACTGGGGAGCGCCTCACCACGGAACCCTAAGCTAGTGATCTGGAATAGATCACGCCCATTAGCGATTTTACTTGTGGCATGACGATAAAAGGCGGTCTCGCAATCCTCAGGCTCGATCCCCGAGCCGTTATCTTTCACTCGGATGCTCTGTAAACCGCCTTCTTCTACCGAAACCTCAATCCTTGTGCTTCCAGCGTCAATAGCATTCTCCACTAGCTCCTTCACAACAGAAGCTGGCCGCTCTACAACTTCACCCGCAGCAATCTGGTTGGCAATATGCTCGTCCAATATATGAATTTTGGCCAATTTCATTCACCTCTTATTTAGACAATCAATAATTAAAGATCCTTCGCCTTCATCTTCAGATCGTTCAGCAGACTCATAGCCTGCAGCGGAGTCATATTCATAAGATCTGCGTTACGCACAGAAATGATGAATTCTTTTATCGCAGGATTCTCTTGTACTTCAGGTACTACAGCCGACTGATTTGCACTACCTTTCCGATTCTTACGTGGTTCTTCCTCGCCAAAGATAGACAGTTGAACTACTTCATCGGCTATTGATGAATAGGAGTCTGCAGGAATCCCCGAAGTTTCTGCGATGACACTATCGGGTTGTTGGATAGATGTAGTTGCGACCTCTTTTGCAGCGGCCTGACTTTCTAGTCCACCCCCATAATGAATAGAGGAACCACCTGGATGAGCCGCCTGCTCGATACTCTGAAGCAGACCGTAAGCACGATCAATGATCCCTTCAGGAAGCCCTGCTAGACGTGCACAATAAATCCCATAGCTACTGTCTGCCGCTCCCGGAACTAGCTTACGCAGGAAGTTTACTTTATCCCCGCTCTCCTGTACGGCCATAGAGTAATTCTTAAGCCCTTTAAGACTTTCTTCTAAGTGGGCCAATTCATGAAAATGCGTCGAAACTAAAGCTTTGCAAGAAATGGTATCGTGCACATACTCAATTACCGCTTGTGCGATCGCCATGCCCTCACTCGTAGATGTTCCTCTACCAAGCTCATCAATAATAATCAAACTCCGGGCTGTTGCTTTTTCTGTCATGACCTGAATGTCGGCCATTTCTACCATAAATGTACTCTGACCTCCGATCAAATCATCAGCTGCCCCAATACGTGTGAAGATTCGATCAATAAGCGGAACTTCTGCACTGGTGGCCGGAACGAAACAGCCAATTTGAGCCATAATACAAATGAGTGCAACCTGCCGCATATAGGTACTTTTCCCAGCCATATTAGGACCAGTGATCAAAAGAATATTTCCATCTTCCTTACTTAGCGTACTTCCGTTTGCTATAAATGCCGAGTCCTTTAACACAGCCTCCACGACAGGATGACGACCACCTTCAAGTCGGAGATCGTACCCATCCGATAGGACAGGTTTTACGAAGCGATGCTCGGCACTGACGGCTGCCAGACATTGATACACATCAATCTCAGCTACCTTTTCCGCAAGATTCTGCAGTCGCGGAATTTGGCCGCTGATTCGATCACGCAGTTCAGTAAACAAGCTGTACTCCAAATCTGTCATTTTATCTTGCGCTTCAAGAATCAGTGCCTCTTTCTCTTTAAGCTCAGGTGTAACAAATCGTTCTGCATTTGCAAGCGTCTGCTTACGTTCATAACGCCCTTCCGGCAACGAAGCCAGATTGGATTTGGTGATTTCTATGAAATAACCGAAGATTTTGTTATAGCCGATCTTCAGTGATTTGATGCCTGTGGCTTGCCGTTCTTTCGCTTCCAGTTCGGCGATCCAACGTTTACCATTACTGCTAGCTTCCCGCAGCTCGTCCAACCGGGCATGATAACCAGAACGGATAATCCCTCCGTCTCGCACGGACACCGGCGCATCTTCAACAATTGCTCGATCTATATCCTCCCGTATCTCGGCGCATTCATCCATGCTAGCACCGATCTCGCGTAAGGTTGAAGATCCCGAAGTCTTACATAATTCCTTCAAAGCAGGGATTTGTGCCAGTGATAGCTTTAAGGCATTCATGTCACGACCATTCGCACTACCAAAAGCAATACGGCCTACCAACCGCTCTAAGTCGTAAATTTCCTTCAACGCTAAACGCAGGTCCTCTCGAACAATAAACTGATTGTACAAATAATCAACTGCTTCAAGGCGACGTTCGATCGGAGCTCGCTGCAACAGTGGCTTATCTATTCTACGACGTAACAAACGTGCACCCATGGATGTTTCAGTATGGTCTAGAAGCCATAGAAGAGATCCTTTTTTAGAACGTTCTCGGACCGTCTCTGTTAGCTCCAGATTTCGGCGAGTGAACGGATCAAGAATCATATAATTACCTGGTTCATAAGGGGAAATTTGACTAAGTTGTCCCATTGAACGTCGCTGCGTCTCGTTTAAATAGGAGATTAGCAACGCTAGACATTGTCCACGTTCTTTCTCCAGACGTACCCATGCGGCTTCACCGAACTGACGGCGTGCCAGCTCCTCCTCGCGTTTTTCCCAAGGTGTATACACGACAGGCTTCGCTAACAGAGGCGTTTCACTACGTAAAAGCTCCAATAACGTCGGGTCTCCGATGATCTCAGCCGGTTCATAAATGCCAATCTCATCTCGCAGCCACTCTGCACCAGATAACACTGAAGTAACATACAATTCACCTGTAGTTAAATCACATGCAGCTAATGCCATCATCCCATCACTTTCGGTTACACAAACAAGATAATTGTTGCTTTTGTCGGCAATGATTTTTCCATCCATAACTGTTCCAGGTGTCACGACACGTACGATATCCCGCTTCACCATTCCCTTTGTGACAGAAGCATCCTCTAACTGCTCACAAATAGCGACTTTATATCCTTTTTCAATCAGGCGTTGAATATAACCCTCGGCGGCGTGATAAGGTACTCCACACATCGGGATCTTCTCTGCGCCCCCGCCTTCGCGACCTGTCAACGTAATTTCAAGCTCCTTGGAAGCCAAAATGGCGTCTTCAAAGAACATTTCATAGAAATCGCCCAGTCTAAAAAATAGGAAGGCATCCTTTGCCCCTTCCTTTACTTTTAAATATTGCTCAATCATCGGCGTATATTGTGCCATGGTCAACCTCCATGCCTATTTATTGCTGTCCTCCATTATAGCAGAAAGTAAGCCAAGCAAAAACGCCTCCGGCGTCCCTTTAAGGACGGTAAGCGTTTGTGCGAGAAATATAAGGTTAATGTAGAGGATGAAACTTATACTTTCTTATATTTGTACAAAGTCATCCTGCAACCGCTAGAAGTTCATTCTTCTCGATCCTCAGACAAAAAATCACGAAATCCGACACTATTACTGAAGCTCAATGGGAAGTACCTTTTGTTTATATTTCAAGCATCCATCGTTCATTAGAAAGAGGTGTATTCTTCTGCATTTTAATATTGTAAAATCTTAACACAGAGCGTTAGATGATAAGAAAATCAAAGGAGAATACCAAATGATACGAAGACTTACGGAGGATGATCGGGAACTTCTAATGGCGTTGTTACAGAAAGAGCCTGCTCTTAATTTGTTCATCATTGGAGATGTAGAGAATTTCGGGTTTGAACAGGATTTTATGGCATTGTGGGGAGAGATAGATCCATCTGATGGTAGAATAAAAGCCGTTCTATTACGTTTCTATAGAAGCTATCTTCCTTACGCGGATGGGTCGTTTGATGTGGAAGGATTCGCTACAATCATGCGAAAAGACAACGATATTCATATGATTTCTGGTGTAACCGAAGTAGTAAAAGCCTTTAACGGAGTGATTAACTTTAAACAAGGAAAGCAATTGTACTTTGCTGAGCTAAAGGAACTGAATCCCAAAATTAAAGCGCCCTATTCATCTGCTAATAACATTAATAAAGCAACCGTTCAAGATGTGGAAGCGATTTGTTCTCTTACGGATACTATAGAAGAGTTTGAAAGCAGCCGGGATGGATCGAGAACAAGCCTACGTAAAACATTGGCGAGTGGCACCGGCCGCACGTATTATATGAAACGTGAAGATCAGGTTATAGCAACGGCATCAACATCGGCGGAAAATTCCATGTCAGCAATGATCGTAGGAGTCGCCACGCATCAAGCATTCAGAGAGCAAGGATTAGCTACAAGTGTAGTTGCAGAGCTTTGTACAGACTTGCTCCATGAAGGGAAATCTATATGCCTCTTTTATGACAACCCTCATGCTGGGGTCATATACAAACGACTTGGATTTCAGGATATCGGCTCTTGGAGCATCATGTACATGTAGACAAGCATAAACGCCTTCGGCGTCCTTATTACGACGGTATGCGTTTATGCGAGAAATATTAGATAAAAGGGATAGTGAAAAACTAATACTTTCTAATATTTTGAAATATAAGCTTAAGCTTTAACTTTGCTGCACCACAGCTCACGGATATCGCGAGATTCATCCCACGTTCGTTCAGCGGCGATATACTGAAATAAAGGCTCTATGTATTGGGCGGCCTTCTCGTAGCGGCCTATAGAGCGTAGCTGCGCCAGCAGAGGGGGTACTGCGTCGCGCAGCGGGGATTTATCGCCGCCGTAGTAGGCGATATGCAGGTCTTCCCGGTCGAGTGGGCGCAGCGTCAGGTCTTCATAATGGCTCACGATAAGGTGAGCCAAATAGACCGCGCCTTTAGCGATGACCGGGGATACCAGGAAGCTCGGCAAGGTCCGGTACTCAAAGCCGCCATGCGGCTGAATCCGGAAATCGCCGAGCACGCCGTAACGAGGACGACGCGCTCCCGCGCGGACGTCCTCAAGCAAAAGCATCGGCAGCGCGAGATAGTTATCGAGCGCGCGCAAGAGCGGCGCCGTCAGCGTCACGCCGCTGAAGTGCAAATGGCCGCCGAGGGCCCAGCCCGTCAGCGGCATGCCTCCCGCCCGCCAGCGCAGCGTGCGGTCGGCGATAAGCCGGTCCGCCGTAGCCGCGGCGGACATCAGCTGCGCCAGCAGCGCGCGTGGTTCCCCGCGCGGCTGGGGGCGCAGCTCGGCGAGCGGGAACG
>NZ_CAKMAB010000064.1:0-25245 GCF_924513355.1 Paenibacillus pseudetheri | reverse complement strand
GGCTGAAAAGTCTGCTTTCACGTTATCTGGAACTTTGTTAACCTTTTGGAACCGCCGTATGCGGACCCGCATGTACGGTGGTGTGAGAGGACGGAGGCTTACCGCCTCCTCCTACTCGATTTTAACAGTGCGGTTTAGACGTCGGTTTTGGAAACACCGTTTAAGCTGGGAACATAATCGGCAGCTTTATCGATGTTTACCATCTGAGCCGCTTCATTAAAGTTATTGTTATTCTGTGCATTGTTTTTCTTACTTGGTTGATGTTTGCCTGGTTCACCTTTGGGACTGGCGTTATTTTTTGGCATGACATTCACCTCCATATTCTCCCCATAGTATGAGAAGGTAGTTTGAATTTTATGCCAGACGAGGAGATGGTGAGGTGCACGTTTTGTTTATAGATGAAGGAATATCGTGCATAAAAGTATATTATTTCCTATTGAATTCATTTAAAATGGTAGAGAATACATGACTCGAATTACAAATATGTATAATTTTGTTCTTCCGGGAGATTCAAATGAGAGTGAACCCGTTATTTTTTCATATCAGGGCTACTATGCATTTTTGCTTTCTTATCATTCATTTTGTGGAGAAGAAAAATAGAGGAGGCGATGACGATGATACGTATCTTGTTGGTTGATGATCATCCTTCAGTTGGAGAAGGAACTAAGAATATGATTGAGCAGGATGCTGATATGGAGGTAACCTTTGTTTTGTCAGCGATGGAAGCTTTCGATATGCTGGAGCAGCAAAGATTTGATGTTATATTATGCGATCTTAATATGCCTACAATTAGCGGAATTGAATTCACCAAAAGAGCCGTTCAGCGTGATCCCGAATCTAAAGTGGTGATTTATACCGGATATGAAATCAGTGCGCATTATAACCTGTTGATGGAGTCAGGGGTTACAGGATTTATCTCTAAGACAGCTTCCAGAGAACAGTTGTTAAATACCATTCGTTGCGCACTAAGAAATGAGGCTGTCATTCCAGTTTCTTTACTCAAGCAGCTACGCAGAAATGATATCAAGATATCCAATAACCGGGATAATCAGTTCATTGAAGAAGTATCTATTAATCAAAAAGAACAAGAAATACTCCAAGAAGTTGCCAGTGGAAAAAGCAACAAAGACATAGCCGGCAAACTTTTAATGTCACAAAGGACTGTGGAGTATAATCTGACGAGAATCTTCGAGAAGCTGAGTGTACATTCCAGATCCGAAGCTATCGTGGAGGGAAAACGGCTGGGACTTGTTAGAACGGAGCAATTTTGAGCTGGACAAATACATAGTCTTGTAAATTTACAAATTCGAAGATATGAAGGAGAGATCTCATAATGATCGACATGGACAAAATATATCTGATTACTGATATCCCAGGTTACTCCCCACAAATTAGTCGTCTTTTATCGATGATGAACTACGCAAGACATACTACATTAGCGGCTGTTAAGGATCTAACTATAGATCAACTAGACTATTTATTGGATTCGGAGTGCAATTCTATTGGAGCATTATTATTACACTACGCTGCAGTAGAGTATGCATATCAAGTAGCGACATTTGAGGGAAGAGATTTGTCTGAAGAAGAGTTAACGATATGGGGGCCGGCACTGAACTTAGGACATGAAGGTCGAGCGATGATTAAAGGAAATGATCTTAGCTATTATTTAGACCGTTTAAATGAAGTAAGAGAAAGAACGTATGCATTGTTCGCAACCGTGGATGATGACTGGTTATATACAGAAGAGGAATTCTGGCATAACAAACAGGCGAACTACTATTTCATGTGGTTTCATGTGTTCGAAGATGAAATTAATCACAGAGGCCAAATTAGATTGATACGAAAAAGAGCGCTAGCTTAAAGAAAGGGGAACATGAATGGAGTTCATAGAGAAGAGTATAAAGCCTTTAGTTAAAAAGTACCCGTTGCTCTCGAAGGTTATCTTAGCAGTACTCATCTTCGATATCGTTTATTACACAGGTAAAGAAATTGGGCGAATGGCCTATTATATGAATCACTAAATAATTAAAAAGCAGGACAAGACAATAAGCAAGATGACCGAAAAGGAAATGGATGATTAATGCGGGGTCAGACGATTATTTAGTAAAGCCGTTTGATCCCGTTGAATTGGTACTGCGTGTGAAATCTTTATTGAAGAGATATCATGTAACCCCTTCGAATGTTATTCAATTAGGGGAGTAACGTTGATCTTGGCAATTTAACAGTAGCAAACGCCGATCAAACAGTTGAGTTAAAAAAGAAGGAATGTGAACTGTTATTTGCTTTGGCGGGTCCAGATATAGCGGTTGTTCATGAGCCAAGTGAATCTGTTTTTTCTTTAGACAAGGAGAAGGTTGCTATCGTAGGGATTCCTAAGATCCATGATGCCAAAGGCATTGTGATGAAAATTCTAAATATACATGATTGTAAAATTGAAGTGGAAGTAAAGTCGGAGAAGGAACCCGGTTTGTTGTAACGATTTCTAGAACCTGAACCGCATGAATAGTTAATGGGCTAAAGCTAAAGGTTAACTTTGAGGGGGATGATGATGCAAGATCGAAATCCTATTTATTTACGCGAATTGAAGCATACGGACTGGAAAGATGTTCATGCGTATTGTTCCCAGGATCGTGTGTGCCATACGGACAGAAGCGGTGAAATCGGCTATACTGTCCATCCTGATGTCTGGGGACAGGGAGTCGCTACAGCAGCAGCCGGACTAATGTTGAATTTTGGTTTTGAAGAACTGCATCTACATCGAATATACGCGACCTGTGATCCTCGAAATAGTGGATCATCCAAGGTGCTCACCAAGATTGGCATGACCTATGAAGGAAGATTAAGAGATGCTTTACTTATTAAAGATGGTTGGCGTGATTCTTTGATGTTCAGTATGCTGGAGCATGAGTGGTGTAAGTAAGACAAGTTAAAATAATTTCTTGCTTCGTACGGATAAGTTCATTACAATATAAGTATTCGCTTATATAAGGATTGGAAGGAGGGGAAGAAGGAATGCAGGCACTGACGAATATTGCTGATGACTTGAAGCTATTAGGAGACAAGACACGTCTAGCTATGCTTTCTCTTCTGAAAGAACGGGAATGGTGCGTGTGTGAATTTGTTGATATTTTTGATATATCCCAGCCGGCGATTAGTCAGCATTTACGGAAATTGAAGAGTAGAGGGATCGTAAGGGAAAGCAAACGAGGACAGTGGGTACATTATTCGTTAAATGTCGAGGATAAACCGTATCTTAAGGCTGTTCTTCAGGAGATGCCTAGTTCTGAATCAATATTGGCTGCTTTGAATAAAGAAGTTAAAGCGACTTGCTGCGACTAAAATTTAGTTGTAAATTTTTTTTAGACTGTATATAACTATATAGTTATATGGTGATGTAGCATGTATTCGTTGATTATAGGAGTGTTGAGAAAGATGTGGTTGTACAGTTCAGGGGGGATGGCACAGTGGTCATTCTAGCCATACTTATTTTTATAGTAACTTTAATCTTTGTAATCTGGCAGCCTCGAAATTTATCGATTGGATGGTCAGCCTGCGGCGGAGCGATCATTGCTTTACTAGCTGGGGTAGTTAGCTTTAATGATGTTCTGGATGTAACACAAATGGTGTGGAATGCGACGTTGGCGTTTGTTGCAATCATCTTAATTTCCTTAATTTTAGACAGTATTGGATTTTTTGAATGGGCAGCGTTACATATGGCGCGAGCAGCACGGGGGAACGGAACACGAATGTTTGTCTATGTCATCGTTCTTGGTGCGTTGGTTTCTGCCTTTTTTGCAAATGATGGAGCGGCGCTAATACTTACCCCTATTGTACTTGCTATGGTAAGAGCGCTGAATTTTGATGAGAAAAAAGTATTTCCATTCATTATTGCTAGCGGCTTTATTGCGGACACCACCTCATTGCCGCTTGTGGTTAGCAATCTTGTGAATATCGTATCGGCTGACTTTTTTGGAATTACCTTTATGGAGTATGCGGGGAAAATGATTGTACCTACGCTATTCTCATTGATAGCGAGTATCGTGGTGCTTTATTTCTTTTTTCGCAAAAGTATTCCGAAGCGATTTAATGATTCCGAACTAAAAGATCCGCAAGAGGCTATTAAAGATAAGAAGATGTTCCGTCTATCATGGATTGTACTGGCTATTCTTTTAATAGGGTATTTCGTTAGTGGATTCTTGAAGATTCCGGTATCAGTGGTTGTGGGAATCATTGCAATTTTGTTCATGCTCCTCGCGAGAAGAAGCCCTTCCGTCAAGGTGAAAGAAGTGCTTACAGGAGCACCTTGGGCGATTGTGTTCTTCTCCATTGGAATGTATGTCGTGGTATATGGACTTCGGAATGCGGGTCTAACTGATCTACTCGCTAAGGCGATAGGAATGATTGCTGATCAGGGTCTATTCGCTGCAACTATGGGTATGGGGTTCATTGCTGCATTGATCTCATCATTGATGAATAATCTGCCCACTGTAATGATTGACGCACTCGCAATTGATGCAACGCATACAACCGGAGTTATTAAAGAGGCATTAATATATGCGAATGTTATAGGTTCAGACTTAGGCCCTAAAATCACCCCAATTGGCTCACTAGCAACGCTGCTGTGGCTCCATGTGCTTTCGGCCAAAGGTGTGAAGATATCCTGGGGAACGTATTTTAAGACGGGTATTATATTAACTATCCCAACGTTGTTTATTACACTTTTAGGTCTCTATCTGTGGTTGTTGATTACTTAATTTGAAAAGGGGAAGATCAGATGGACAAGAAAACGATTTATTTTTTATGTACAGGAAACTCTTGCCGGAGTCAGATGGCTGAGGGCTGGGCGAAGCAATATTTAGGGGGAGAATGGAACGTGTACAGCGCTGGAATTGAAGCCCACGGTCTCAATCCAAAAGCTGTACAAGCTATGAACGAAGTAGGCATAGATATCACTGGACAGACCTCGGATATGATTGATTCTAATCTGCTGAATAATGCGGATCTAGTCGTTACGTTATGTGGAGACGCTGCGGATAAATGTCCAATGACGCCTCCGAAGGTCAAACGGGAACACTGGGGCTTCGATGATCCGGCAAAAGCGCAAGGGAGCGATGAAGAGAAGTGGGCAGTGTTCCAGCGTGTGCGTGACCAGATTGAGGTAAGAATCAAACGATTTGCGGAGACCGGCGAATAGTTACCAGGTGAAGCATCCTATTCTTTTAAAAATATAAGAAAGTATAAGTTTCACACTATACCTTATCCTTATATTTCTAGCAAAAACGCTTACCGTCCTTTAGGGACGTCGGAGGCGTTTTTGCTTGGCTTAGGATAATTCACAACGGGCCATTTCACTTTCCTTAAGGCGTTCATTACCTCTGGTCCAACGTTCAGGTTACTTTGAACCAATTCATGGGGAGTGAGAGCCATCCATTGATTCAGAGAAACGTCGGCAAAACGATCGCTTTTGAACATTTCAAGGAACCATAAGGAGTCGTCGCCTATATTCTGAATATAATGTCCAAACGCAAAAGGAACATATCCTACATCGCCCGCTCTGTAGTTGAAGGTACGTGCTACACCATTTCCAGCGAATACGGTCATGCGTCCTCTTCCGGTAAGATAATACTGCCATTCATCGTTATTTGGATGCCAGTGCAGCTCTCTCATCCCTCCGGGTTCAATTTCTACCAATGCGGCAGCTACGGTTTTGGAGATGGGAAAGTTACTGGAATCGACTATTCTGACGCTCCCGCCGGGAGTTTTCAGCGGAGGTTGAGCCAATAAAGAATGTTTAAAGGTTTGTGGGATCTCTCCGTATGGAGATTCTACCCTTTGACTTTGCAATGAACCCGGAACCTGATCCTGATAAATATAGACCTGTTCGGTGGGAATAGAGTCGAATGCAGCGGCAGGCACCCCAAAGTTAGCCGAAAGAACTTCTTTAGGAGTATGGGCAAACCAATCGGAAATGGACAAGGTGTTTAGATCAGAGAAACTTCCATCGTCGAATACAAGCAGAAACTCACAGCCTTCTTCAAGACCTTGTATAGAGTGGGGAATACCTGGCGGAAAATACCATAGATCACCTGGCCCCACATCTGCTATGAAGTTTCGACCATTTTGATCTACGGCAGTAATTCGAGCTCGACCTAGCAGCATATAAGACCATTCCGCTTGCTGATGCCAATGGAGTTCACGAACTCCACCGGGGGTTAGGCTCATGTTGACGCCAGCTAGTGTAGTGGCGATGGGGAGGTCTCTGACCGTCACCTCTCTCGACCAGCCACCATGATTAAGCTGCATATGTGCATCGGAGAAAGAGAATTTTAAATTGGGGACGAGACCGGCATCGGTCACGGGAGGGACAAACATGTCGGGATTCTCCAAATCCCGCATTATATCACGTGGTCCTTTATCTAATCCCCCTGCGCCATCGCTTCGAATGGGCTGAGGGATATTTGTCTTTCTTGGCGAATCCTGTCCATCTGCAGTCATCCATCGCACTCCTTTCATGATTCTAAATAACTCAATGGAAATATATGCGGAATCCTGTCTTTTATGATGAACAGCAGAAGTGGAACAAGTTGACATGAGCAAGGGGATCATTGATTATTACTAATAGAGGCTTTGTTGTAGACGGAGTAGAGAGGGAGAGGGGTTTGAGATGAATCACATTAAGGAGTCCTTACAACGATTAGGGAAAATAAGAGCTTATGTCATAGGTCTATTGGTAATCATTTTCGCCGCGGGTTCTGCGGTTACACCTACATCGGTGTCGGCGGCTGTTCAGTTAGGGACTCAGGTAATGCCACTGTCATATGGGGGGTATTACGTCCTTTTTCCAGGTAAACTCGCTCCTTATTTTAAATCAGGTAAATTAATGGTGCCGATTCGGGCTTTCTCGAGTGCGATTGGTGCAGATTTGCTCTATGACGCATTAACGAACAGCGTTACGGTTTCACTACTGGATCGCTCTGTAGGGAAGATTAAAGCAGGTCAGCTAGAGGCAGAATTTAATGGGGAGACAGAAGATTCATTAGGGATCGCCCCAGAGATCAAGGATGGAATCCTGTTTGTTCCAGCATCCCCTATTCTAGAGGGGTTAAAGACATTTCGCTGGGAAACTCAGTTCAATAACGTGAATAAATTAACCCTTGGTATTGGCGCCAGAAAAGGGGAGGAATGGGCAAAGCCTGAGGCGGATCGTGCGCTTGCCCCTTACCCAGTGGAGACAACAGCACATCCATATCCGTTATATCCTTATAAGCTAACACAGACTCAATCCGGGAAAGAATACAGACTAACCTTAGGCGTGCAAAATACCTCTGGCTTTGTCATCCCTAAAGGGAATGCGGAACTGGAGCTGGTGAGTGTGGACAGCAAAGGGAACTCTTACTACCAAACGTTAAAAGGACCTGACTCGTTAACCTCCAAGGCGGCATTATTATCATTTTCTGTTTCCATTCCTGCTGAGGCTGAATATGTCATTTTCAGGTCACGCACTTTAAGAGCGGAATAAATATCATAGTTGTTTAACAAGATATACAGAGAGCAGGTTAAGAAATAGATGACAGGTAAAGAAGGGCAGCACTATCGCTTCAGTGAAGCACCCATTTGGGAATTGCAGCGGGCTTATTATGAAGAACAGGGATTAAAGGCTTGGAATAATGATCAGGTTCCGCAGTATATTACGAGTAATCCTATGATTGCGACTGCATACGCGGAAATGATCTTCGGATTCCTGCAAGATCGGGCTGGACAAGGACATCTCTCTGAAGCAGTCACTATACTGGAATTGGGAGCGGGAGCGGGCCGATTAGCGTTCCATATCCTTAAGAAGCTATCTGAGATCATAGATTATGCGGGGACTCCACTTCCTCCTTTTCGTTATGTGATGAGTGATTTACCCGTTAAAAATATAACCAGCTGGCAGCAGCACCCAAGCTTACTTCCATTCGTAGAGCAGGGTATACTGGATTTTGCACGTTTTGATGCTGTACAGGATACTGAACTACATTTAGTACACGCTAAGCTCAGCATCAAACCCGGTGATTTACAGCAGCCGCTGCTGCTTGTGGCGAATTATTTTTTTGACAGTATCCCGCAGGAATTAATTTATGTGGATGAAGGTAAAATATTTGAATGTGAGGTGTCGATTCAGTATTCAGAGTCTGCAGGATCGGACAACCCCTCTGATGTACTCGGTACAATCATCCCACAGTATCATTATGTTCGAGCGGCTAATTACGAAGTAGAAACCTACCCCTATCACGATGTTATAAAGCTCTATCAGCAGAAGCTGGAGGATTCCCATATTCTGTTTCCTGTGGTGGGGCTTAGTTGTCTGGAGCGGCTAGCTAAGCTGTCTACAGAAGGGTTCGTACTCCTTACAGCGGATAAGGGAGATCACCGGATAGAAAATTGGGAATTTGCTGAACCACCTTTGCTGATTCATCACGGTAGCTTCTCCTTAACGGCGAATTATCATGCCATTCAGCATATGTTGGAGCAAAAAGGAGCATACTCCTTATTTACCACTCATCATTATAAGAACTTGAATATTGGATGTATTCTTATGCTGGACGCGCCGATGAGCTATACGAACACTCGGTTAGGTTACAAGCGGTTTATAGAGCGTTTTGGCCCGGATGATTTCTTCAGTATGAAGGAATGGATGGATCAGGAATTAGATACGATGGGGCTCCAGCAGATTTTGGCTTTTTGGCGCTTAGGTGGATATGATGCAGAATGGTTTATCCATAGTGCTGAACAGATTTCGGAGCTGCTGCCGGATGCCAGTGATGAAGAAATGCTGGATCTTCAGCAGGGGATACGATTAATGTGGACAGGCTACTATCCGATGGAACAGAGCTATGACCTATCACTGGATGCTGGGTTACTGCTGTATGAAATGGATAAGTTCGAGGAGGCGTTAGCCTACTTAGAGCGGTCTATGCATGCCAATACGGAAGAACCATTAGCCTCGGTGCTTTATAGTATGGCGATTTGTAACTATGAGCTTGGAGCTGAAGGGGCTGCACTGGATTACGCGCGTAGAGCTTTGGCTGTAGAGCCGGATAATGAAGTAGTGTTGGAACTGATAACGGCTCTGAGCGAGGATTAAATCGTAAGCAGACAGAAGTACAGCACCATTTACACAGGACCATCTATTTGGTATCCTATACAAAATAATTAAACGCGATGACGAGAAGAGTAAATAAAATCATTCTTTCACAGAGAGCCCTGAATGATGAGAACAGGGTAAGGGAGATTTTATCGAAACAAGCCTCTGAGCGGCATATCGGAACCGATCGACGGGGATGGTATGACGGGAGCTCCTGTTATAGAGCTAGAGTATAAGCACTGCGTAAGCTGCATTGCCGTACTTGATGAGATTAATATGGCGACATATTAATGAACCTGGGGTGGTACCGCGAGAATTTCGTCCCCAAGACCATAAGTCTTGGAGGTGAGGTTCTTTTTATTTAAATATAAGAAAGTATAAGTTTCACATACTTTATCCTTATATTTCTCGCTTAAACGCTTACCGTCCTTATAGGACGCCGAAGGCGTTTATGCTTGTGCAGAATAATCAGGCGGATATCACTTATAAACAGGAGGTAATACCAATGAACAAGGAACCGGAAGTATTAGCAGAGAGTTACATCGACAGATTGATTCAAGAAGAGCTGGAAGCTGGGACTTACAGTAGAGATATTTGCACGAGATTCCCACCGGAGCCTAACGGGTATCTGCATATTGGCAGTGCGTATGCTATTCACACGAACTATACGACTGCGAAAAAGTATGGCGGGAAGTTCCATTTGCGCTTTGATGACACCAATCCTTTAAAAGAGGATCTGGAGTATGTAAATGCTATTCGCGAAGATATGCTATGGATGGGCTACCCACCAGACCATACTTTCTACGGATCAGACTATTCGGAAAAAATATACAATAGCGCGGTAAAGTTAATCCAAAAAGGAAAAGCCTACGTCTGCGATTTATCACCTGAAGAGGTGTCAGCTTATAGAGGAACGCTTACGGAGCCGGGAAAGAACAGCCCATATCGGGAGCGTTCTGTGGAAGAGAATTTGAAGTTATTCACGGAGATGAGGAATGGAGCCTATCTGACGGGAGCCAGAGTATTACGGGCCAAAATAGGTATGAGCTCACCTAATATCAACTTGCGTGATCCAGTGATTTATAGAATCATTCATGCGGAGCATTATAGAACAGGCAACGATTGGTGCATCTATCCGATGTATGATTTTGCCCATCCTATACAAGATGCGATCGAAGGGATTACGCATTCCCTATGTTCCATTGAGTTTAAGGATCATCGACCACTGTATGAGTGGGTACTGAATGAACTGGATACCCCTGAGGCTCCAAAGCAAAGGGAGTTCGGACGCGTAAATATCACCGGCGTCGTTACTAGCAAACGGTATATTAGACAACTGGTTACAGGACATTATGTGGATGGCTGGGATGATCCAAGACTTCCAACGCTTCGTGGACTGCGGAGAAGAGGTTTTACGCCGGAGAGTATTCGGAATTTTGTGAAGGAAATTGGATTTGTTAGGAATAGCACCATTGTAGATATTGCCATGTTAGAGTATTCGCTTAGACAAGATTTGAAGGCGAAGGCAACTAGCGTGATGGCTGTTCTAAAGCCTCTAAAGGTGGTTATTACTAACTACCCTGAGAATCAAAGCGAATGGCTCAAGATTGAGAATAACAGTGAGGATAAGACACTCGGGGAAAGGGAAGTTCCTTTTTCACGGACGCTTTATATTGAACAAGAGGATTTCATGGAGGAGCCACCCAAAGGTTATCACAGGTTGACTATAGGGAATGAGGTTAGGTTAAAGGGCGCCTACTTCATTAAGTGCAATGAGGTGCTCAAGGACGAAGCAACTGGAGAAGTTATAGAGCTTCGCTGCACCTATGATCCGAGAACGAAGAGTGGAAGTGGATTTAATGAACGGAAGGTTAAAGCGACCATCCACTGGGTATCGGCAGAGCACGGGATCAAGGCGGAAGTTCATCTATATGAGCGGTTGCTAAAAGATAACGATGGTCCTAAAGAAGAGGATGAGCGCTGGGACGCGTATCTTAATCCAGATTCCCTAACCATTCTGAAGGATTGTTTATTGGAGCCTTCCATGGCGAGTTCACTTCCAGAAGATAAATTTCAATTCATCCGGCATGGATTCTTCTGTGTGGATAAGAAATATACCACAGCAGATAAGCTGGTACTGAACCGAATCGTGCCGCTGAAGGATACATGGAAGAAAAATTCGTAATTCACAGCACATCCTTTCTCCACAACTTTTCTTTATGATATAGAGGTCATAATGAAATTGTAGGAGGTAATGCTATGAATTGGTCTTGGTTAATCACATTGATCTGTCCTTTGATGATGTTATTTATGATGTTCGGACTGGGTGGGAAACATGGACACGGGCACGGGCATGGGTCGAGAAAGCAAGCGTCGCCTGATTATCAGGAGCTTCAGAAAGAATTGAATGAGCTGAAAATGCAGAATGAACAAATGAGAAGAGATATTCAAAGTCTCACACCATAAGCATTTCGGAGTAATTAACTTAAGCTGGGCGAAGATCGGGTAACTTCTGATCATCGTTCAGCTTTTTTTGTTCTTGGTCGTAGGTGGACAAGCATATGAAAAATTATAATGAAACATATTTACATTTTTCAGAAATGAGCATATACTTTAAATATAAGTTGCACATAGGAAACTTTCGTGTATATAGACAACTTTTTTGGGCAAGAGGAGGAATTGACATGTTGGAACAAACTTTAATAGAACAACCACATATAGAACAACCGCATATGAGACAACATAAAAACTCCATTTCGGCGCAAGCCGTACTTAATGGGGAGACCAAAGGAATTAAAAGATTACTTCCTTTCTTAGGTCCAGCGTTTATCGCTGCGGTTGCTTATCTGGATCCGGGTAATTTTGCCACCAACATTACAGCGGGTTCAAAATACGGCTATCTCTTATTATGGGTAATTGTAGCCTCGAACTTAATGGCTGTTCTTATTCAGGCATTGTCGGCCAAGCTTGGTATTGCTACCGGGAAGAACCTGCCGGAGATTGCTCATGATCGTTTCCCGAAGAGTGTATCGATCTTCTTATGGATTCAAAGTGAACTGGTGATAATAGCTACGGATCTGGCGGAGTTTATCGGGGCAGCATTAGGACTTTATCTATTGTTTGATATTCCCATGCTGCCTGCAGCAATGATCACTGCTGTTGGTTCTTTTGCTATCTTAGAGCTTCAGCGCCGGGGATACCGTTCCCTTGAGGCAGGAATTGCTGCAATGATTCTTATAGTTGTATTAGCTTTTGCTTTTCAAGTTATTGTTGCTAAACCGGATATGGGTGCAGTTGCAGTAGGCATGTTCACACCTAAGTTTGAAGGGGTGGATAGCATTCTCTTGGCCGCAGGAATTCTAGGCGCAACCGTGATGCCACATGCCATTTATCTACATTCATCACTTACACAGAACCGTATCGTAGGAGTAAATGAAGCGGAGAAGAAACAGATCTTTAAACTGGAATTCATAGATATCATTATTGCGATGATTATTGCAGGGGCAGTGAATCTGGCGATGGTTATTGTCTCAGCCGCATTATTTTTCAAAAATGGTATCGTGGTTGAGGATTTGGATGTTGCGTTTCAGCAATTTAGTCATTTAGCTGGACCCGTAACGGCGATCTCTTTTGGTTTAGGACTACTCATCGCAGGACTATCGAGCTCATCTGTAGGAACTATGGCTGGTGATGTAGTGATGCAAGGCTTCATCAACAAAAGAATTAATCTGTACTTACGCCGTGCGATTACGATTATTCCACCTTTGGCTATCATCGGTTTTGGTGTAAATCCAACGAAAGCACTCGTTATCAGCCAGGTGATCTTGTCCTTTGGGATTGCCTTTGCTCTGGTACCACTGGTTATGTTTACAAGCAATCGTCAGATTATGGGCGGGTTAGTGAATCGTAAGATGACAGCGGCTCTCGGCTGGCTTATCTCTGGTCTGGTTGTATCGTTAAATTTATTTTTGGTCTATCAAATTTTTGTATAAGACAGGACATCTTTATTTGGTGAGTGAAAAAAGGTATACTTGAGCATGTTTATAATTCACGCCAGAGTAAGGAGATCAACAATGTCCATGCAAGAAATATCCGGTTATAAGTCTATAGCCCTTGATATTGCACAAAGAATTGTAAGCGGGGAATTTCCCGTACAGAGTAAGCTATCCGGGCGTTCTCTATTGGCAGGGCAATATCATGTTTCTCCCGAGACGATTCGTAAGGCTATGGGATTATTGAAGGATGAGAATATAGTGTTTGTTTCGCAGGGAAAAGAGATTATTGTCATCTCTGATCAAAAGGCGTATGAGTATATTACCAGGAATAACTATCTGAAATCAGTTTATTCGTTGAAACAGGATCTAGAGCAACTGTTGCTTGAAAAGAAGAAACTCGACGGCAAGTTCGAGAGGCTACTAACTGGAATTATCGAGGCATCAGACCGGATGAAGAATTTAAAGCCGTACCACCCGGAAGAAATTACAATCCATGAAGAATCACATGTGGTTGGCAAAACCATTGGAGCCTTACAATTTTGGCAGAATACAGGTGCTACGATTATAGCGCTTCGCCGAGGTGCAAACGTAACAATCTCCCCAGGTCCACATGTCATACTCAGAGAAAATGATGTACTTGTAGCAGTTGGTGATGAGAAAATGTACCAAAGAACAGAGCAATTTATTAATAAAAATGCAGAGAATCATTTATAATAATAGATCAAAAAAAGGCTATCCAGCGGGGGTTATCACTGGATAGCCTTTTTTATAATCACAATATTACATTTATTTACAAACAACTTATTACAATAATGTAGGTTGTCAGTTGGGGAGTTGTTTGTTATAGTTTAACTTACAGAGTCGCCCGGCGAGATGATCTAATGATAGAGATAAGAAGGAGAGACCCTATGCTGAAATTTGAAAAAGTAGGTAAGAAATACCCGAATGGTTATGAAGCAGTTAAGAATATTAGCTTTGAAATTGAAGCTGGAGAAATACTAGTATTGATCGGTCCGAGCGGTTGCGGAAAGACAACAACGATGAAAATGATAAATCGTCTTGTTCCGCATACTTCAGGCCATATTTATATCCACGGCAAGGATATCACCAAGGAGAACCCCGTAACCCTCCGCAAGAACATCGGTTATGTTATTCAACAAGCTGGTTTGTTCCCGCACTACACCATAGAAGACAATGTAGGCCTTATTCCCGACCTAAAGGGGTGGGATGTGAATAAGAGAAAAGAACGGGTGCTCGAAATGCTCCGTCTAGTCGGACTTGATCCGGCCCTATATGCCAAACGTTATCCGAAACAATTATCAGGTGGGCAGCAACAGCGTGTAGGTGTAGCCCGTGCCTTGGCAGCTGATCCCGAGATTATATTGATGGATGAACCGTTTGGTGCTTTGGACCCTATTACCCGTGAGCAGCTGCAGGATGAACTGCTGCGCATGCAACAAGAAGTGAAGAAGACAATAGTATTTGTAACACATGATATGGATGAAGCACTGAAGCTTGGAGATAAAATCGCTATTCTTAAAGATGGTGTAATCGTTCAACTAGATACACCGTATGAGCTGCTCAGCCGGCCTGCTAATGATTTCGTAGAGTCATTTATCGGCAAAAACCGTATTTACCAAAACCCTGAGTATATCCCCGTAACAGAAGTCATGCGTGACAATCCATCCACATCTCTTCCAAGCCGCACGCTGGGTAAAGCTCTTACCTTTATGCGTCAACGCAAAATGGATACATTACTGGTTGGAAACGAGAAAGGTAAGCTGCTTGGCATAGTCTCCGCTTATGATGTTACAGCTAAAATGGAACAAAGCCTTACTATCGAAGAAATTATGACACCACCTGGGGTGGTGCTGCAGGATACAGCAACAGCAAGAGACGCATTATCATTGATTACGGAAGCTCCTTACGGCATTATTCCGATTGTAACCGCTGAGGGGAACATTGCCGGGATTGTTACAAGAGGCAGTCTTCTGACGGCGTTTGCCGCACAATGGGGAGGCGTGAAAGAGGAGGAAGTGTCTGTATGAGAGATCAATCGTTATGGCAACAACTTATATATCAATTAGATATACGTAGGGAAGATTTGATTCATTCTATGGGAGTGCATATGCAACTTGTGCTCTTGTCCATGTTATTTGCAATTATTGTTGGCATTGCGCTTGGAATCATGATTACACGGGTTAAACCTCTGAAAGGTATTACGCTTGGTGCGGCTGGAATTCTTCAGACGATACCTAGTCTGGCGATGCTCGGATTTATGATTCCTCTATTTGGTATAGGGATGAAGACGGCGGTTGTCGCTTTATTTCTGTATTCACTGCTGCCAATTATCCGTAATACCTACACGGGAATTACTGATGTGGATCCGTCTATAGTGGAAGCGGCCCGGGGAATGGGGATGAAGAGCTGGCAGATTCTATTCAGAGTTCAACTCCCTTTAGCTTTAAGTGTAATTATGGCGGGGATCCGTACTGCTGCAGTTATTAATGTAGGGACAGCAACACTGGCAGCCTTTATCGGTGCTGGCGGATTGGGTGAATTTATTTTCCTAGGTATTCAACGGAACATCGAAGCACTAACCTTACTTGGCGCTATTCCGGCTGCGATTCTTGCACTCGTGCTGGATTATCTGCTTGGATTGCTTGAACGGTTAACGACTCCAAAGGGATTGAAAGTATAACTAAACTCTGGTCTCGAAAGAATATAAAAGGGGAGATTATATATGAAAATTCCAAAATTGATGACAGGCGTTTTAACTACAGTATTAATGGGGGCGCTACTTACCGGGTGTGGTGGCGGGAATAATAACGCTGCTGGTAACGGTGGAGAAATTACAATTGGCTCTAAAAACTTTACGGAGAATGTTCTACTCGCTCATATGATGGCAGATCTAATAGAAGATAAAACAGATATTAAAGTGAAGCGTCAGATGAACTTGGGAGGCTCTAATGTAGCTTGGAGTGCACTTGAGAATAATAACATCCAGCTATACCCGGATTACACCGGTACTATTGTAGCTAATTACTATCAGGAGAAGACTGGAAACTCCGAGGAATCGTTGGCCAAAACCAGAGAACTGCTTGAAAAAGATGATCTGGCCTTTCTGGATCCATTCGGCATAAATAATACCTATACTTTAGCTGTTAGTCGCGAAACGGCTGAGAAGTACAATTTAAAGACTTTCAGCGATTTGGCGAAAGTGTCTGGAGAAATGGTTCTTGGCGTAGAGTTCGAGTTCTTGGATCGTGAGGACGGATACCCTGGTATCCAAAAACTATACGGTATGGATTTCAAGCAGAGCAAAGGAATGGACCATGGTATCATGTACCGTTCGATCGACGATGGGGAAACCGATGTAACCAATGCATATGCGACGGATGCGCAAATTAAAGTACATGATCTGGTGATTCTGCAGGATGATAAAGAATTCTTCCCACCTTATGATGCAGGACCGATTATTCGTCAGGAAACACTAGATAAATACCCTGAATTGGAAGGCATCTTAAATCAATTGAACGGACAGATCAGTGACGAAGAAATGCAGCAATTGAACGCAGAGGTTGATGTGGATGCGCTCAAGGAAGAGGATGTAGCTCGTGATTTCCTGATTAAGAAGGGATTAATCGAAGGCTAAATACGAAATACAAACTAAAGCAGGCTAGGGAATTTCCTAGCCTGCTTCTTTACTGATTATTTGTAGGTCTGGCTAGTTTTTGAAGTAGTCTCCCAATCCTTCCGCGATAGCCTTGGCTGCTTTTTTCTGATAGGAGGATTTGCGGACAATAGATTCATCTATAGGATTGGTAAGGAATCCGAGTTCAACTAAGGTAGCTGGAATTCGACTCTCCCTCAGGATGTGATAATCGCCAAAGGACAACCCGTTGCTCTTAAGGCCGATACCTTGTCCCAGCCGGGTTTCAATTGCTCGTGCCAGCTTCAGATCATCGGATTCGGAGTAAAAGAAGGTCAGGGTCCCGGACACTTTTTTCGGAGAAGAATTATAATGAATGCTTACAAATGCATCTGCACGCAGAGCCTCACTCATCTGAACACGCCGAGCGAGTGTAGGCTTCTGATCCTCTCGGGTACGTGTCATTTCTACCCGTGCACCTTTAGCTACAAGGGCATCGCGAACATAAATTGCAGTTTGCAGATTCAAATCCTTTTCCATGGTGTTATATGTAGTGCCAAGCATTCCCGGATCACTGCCACCATGACCGGGATCTACAACGATTAATTTTCCTCGCAAATTTCCTGTGCGCGAAACGGTGCTTGTAGTGCTTGTGCTGCTTGGCGTGGCTCCAGTTCGGATATATTGTGCCGCGACCCAACCGATGTCACCACTAGCTGTTCGAATTCGCGCCCAATCGTTCTGACGAAGGAGGAGGGTAGCCGTATCCTTAGCTTTTAAAGAACCGAGTACCTTATATTGTGTGCCTGGACCGCTTCGGATGCGCAGCGAATCTGTCGTTACTGTAACCTTTGTGGTGCTACTCAAGGCGCTGGTTGAGGTGGAAGAAGTAGTGCTGGGTTTGGAAGCAACCGATGATCCAGAAGCACCAGATTGCTTGGAGCTATTGTTCACCTTTTTAAGATAATAGCCGGCTACCCAGCCAGAGATGTTCCCCGTCTTAACCTTTAACCACCCGTGCTGTTCATCGGTCACAGTTACTTTTGCTCCGTTCTTAATAGATCCTACAACAGTTGCATTCTTTGCCGGCTCATTGCGTACATTTAAAGAGTTCGCGTATACCTGAGCGGTATAACTAACTGCTGCCGTTTTAGCTTCAGCAGGCTGTGACGCTGCTATACCCATAAGGCTAGCTGCAAGCAATGTGACACCTATCATTTTTTTCATAGTAACCTCGCTTTTTCAAAGTAGTCGTAATTTTTTACCCACTTTACGAGGTTTAGAATAATATTTTTTGAGATATTATGAGAACTTGGCCTCTTTTCCGGTGGTCTAAAGACTTGTATAATTATTACATATCGGGAAGGATGAAGGAGCACTGCCGTGACTAAACCAAAGCTATTCATTGGATCTTCCAGGGAATCCATACGTTATGCAAGAGCGATTCATGAGCAGTTGAAGAGGGATGCTGAAGTACATCCTTGGTATGCCAATGCCTTTCGAGCAAATGAATACACGATGGAGGCACTGGAGAGAAATTTGGACGAGAGCGATTTTGCCGTATTTGTGTTCTCGCCAGATGATATCGCCAAAATACGCGGTAAATTTTATTATGTGACTCGTGATAATACGGGGTTTGAAATGGGTTTGTTTTGGGCCAGATTACGACGTAATCGCGTCTTTTGCTTAGTGCCGGATCAGGTGACTGCCCGCAACGACTTAATCCCTGGACAGAATGTTGAAGAATATCATCTGTTGTCCGATTTATCTGGAATTACAGCTTTAGAGTATGAGATGCACCATGATAATCCTACGGCTGCTGTGGATGTGAGCTGTGGTAAGATTATTGATAGTGTCCAGGGGTTTGGGAAGTTCCGTGACCCGGTGAAAGATTTAGAGCAGCTAAAGATGGAATTAAGGCGCATAGAAAGTATCCTTCATTTTTTTTGGCAATATAATAGTAATGTGACCATCTCTGAGGATGGAGAGAAGTATCACGCACTCAGTGAGGCGGTCCGCAATTCTTTCTTACCTCCGAAGCATTGTCGTGTGATCGGTGCTGCGATCTGGCAGGCTCAAGAGAAGGAACAGCTTGTTCAGGTGGGAGGGAATGTCGGACGTGGGCACTCCTATTCCTTGACTGTAACGAAAGGGAATGAGAAGCAGCCTAGTGTGGTAGATGCATTTTTATCAAGCAAATGGACTTTTTTTCAACGCACTGAAGTTGCAGAGGTATATATCCTATGCTATCCTCTAGGTAAGAAGTATGTTCTTTCCGTACACTTTTCAGGGAGTGATGGATTATCTGCGGATGATCTTAAGGCGGTAGTTGCGAATAATCAGGATTTATTCCGTACCATCAATCATTTAGTAGGGGAGGATTCAGCATGAAGCGAATAAAGGGTATTAACAACTTATCGGGTGCTGTTCTCCGTTCTGCAAGTGGTGGAAGCAGGAGTGCAGAAGATAATAAGAATACCACAAGTAAAACAGGGTCGAGCCATTCCGCTCAGCAACCAGCTTCAGCTCAAATTTATACTGCGCCTTCTTTAGATGGCGGAGACGATGAATATAAGAAGCTTATTAGCGGGAAGGTAGATAACAATAAACCATCCTTTGCGTGATGAGCATAAGTGCTGTCTCAAAAGTAGTGAATCTACTTAGGGGGCAGCTTTTTTTTGCAAAAAGGTAAGGATTGATTAAGGACATTAATAAAATTAAGGAAATAAAGGAAATCAGCCGCAAGGTAAAGATGCTGATGGTTGACTAGTCCAGTACCTATAACGGGTAGCTGATGAATAGTCCTGCAAAAATACATTTATTAATGATACGAGAGTGGCGAAGGCGATGATTCCTGCAAATCTGCACATTTGCAGGTTTCTCTAGTCCAGTTTAAGGTATGGATAAATATGGGGAAAAAAATGTTTATTGTGAGATGTGAGTGATTTGATTTGAGCCGAGCGCGTTATGGATGAATAAGAAGGAGTAATATTCCCTTTGTCGGACGTCGGATATTGCTGAGGGGCTGGGCTTGGACACTCTGCATAACGTGCTGCTACAAGCCACAATGCAGGCAAGCCCACAATGGAGCAAAAGCAAAGTAGCGCTTCTCCACGAACGGGAGAAGCGCTACTTTGCTTACTTGGACAGCCTTCAGTTCTATCTGCTGCTTTTCTTGGCGATCTCGCGTCGTACGACAGGGGCGACTTCTGTTGCCAATAGTTCAATTGCCTTGGCTACCTTGGCGTATGGAAGGCCGCCGATATCGAGCTGAGTCATAAAGCGGCTATGGCCGAACAGCTCATGCTGGTAGAGGATTTTCTCGATAATTTGCTGCGGGCTGCCGACAGCCATCGTGTTATCAGCAGATACATATTGCCCGAAGTCGTCACGAGACACGCTGTATTCTTGTCCAGGTTTTGGGCTGATGGAATTACGATAACTATAGTAGTACGGGTAATATTCATCGAGCGCCTGCTGTGAAGTTTCGGCAATGTAGCCGTGGCTAGTAATCGCAATCTTTAAAGATTCAGGGGCATGACCCGCTTGAATTCCAGCGCGTCGATAAGTTGCGGCAAGTTCTTGGAAAGGTTCTGGACTACCGCTAAGAATGGCGATGGCCATTCCAGTTCCGAGTACGCCAGCTTTTTCCGCGCTTTCAGGAGAACCACCTACACCAATCCATACAGGAAGGTTTTGCTGAAGAGGGCGTGGTGCAATCTCAGAATTCTTCAAGGATGAGCGAAAGGAGCCCTCCCAGTTCATAATTTCATGCTTATTAAGCTCGAGAAGCAGATTGATATTCTCGGCAAATAGTCGATGATAGTCTTCAAGTTTATACCCAAAGAGCGGAAAAGATTCCAGAAAAGCACCACGTCCAGCGATAATCTCTGCACGGCCATTTGACAGTAGATCAAGTGTGGCGAAATCCTCAAACACGCGCACAGGATCAATGGTGCTTAATACAGTAGTGGCGCTCGTCAGCTTAATTCTGCGGGTAACCTGGGAGATGGCTGCCAGCACGACTGGAACCGAAGAAATCGCAAAATCAAGACGATGATGCTCACCTACACCGAATACATCAAGCCCCGCCTCATCCGACAGCTTGGCCGCAGCTACAACTTCGTCGAGTCGTTGTTTCGGGCTGATCTTATTACCGGTATGACAATCAGCTACAATGTCTCCTAAGGTGTAGATACCGAATTCAAAATCGGATGCTGGTGCTGTGGTTACCTTGTTACTCATGATTACAAACCCCTTGTTATTCATATATTTGATAAAGCTTGTTCGTTTATAGAAGAATGTGATTATTATAACACAATAACTTACAAATTGTAAGTTTATGAGTAAATGTTTTGATTTCCGTTCTTATCAATGTCAAAATGAGGAATAATAATCCATGTTCTTACATCCTGCTCGTCATTAGTATTATATTTTTATTTTGAGAATCTATCCAATTGAGGCATTTATATGAGGAGGCGTGTGGTGGTGAGAGGAACATTATTGAAGTCATATTTTCGTACTGCGATTATTGGTTTAGGGGTATTACTTATGGTAAATCCGGCACAAGCTGTTGCGGTTGATTCACACACCTCGTATGTAGGCTCGAATTTTGAGGATTATTATGCAAACCTGCCTGCTGCGAAGGTGGAGTGGTCAACTTCAATGGATTTACCAACTTCTGAAAATGTACCTACGGACTATCTCATAGGTAAAGGGGTTGTTGTCGTTGGAGCAGGTAAAGCTTTTATCCTTCAGAAGGGTCAACTGCTCGCCATTAACGTTCAAACTGGAAAAGTAGCATGGAAATACGGCTCTAAATTAAAGACACCGCTGCTCTATCAAAACGGCGTGACTTATGTAACTTCGGAGGCGGGTACAATCTATGCAGTTAATGCCGCTACTGGAAAAAATAAATGGAGCTCATCAGTAAACAGTAAAGGTGTCAGTCAATTGGTTATTGATAAAGATCAGCTATTTGCTACAGCAAATGGTGATATCCAAGCCTACAATCTGAAGGATGGGAAATTGCAGTGGCGTGATAATTTCGGTGAAAAGCTGTATGAACCGTTCATGGTTGAGGGGAACCTGATATTAGCTCAAAACTCAGAATCCGGAGCGTATACGTATGACATTCTACATGCCTTTGATCGAACAACGGGTAAAGAGCTTTGGAATAACAGAGATCATTATTTTCCGATTACTGAGATTAATGGAACGCTTATAACACAACGGAAGGCTACCTTATTCGACGCTCTTCCTCTTACTACACTCGACAGTTTGGATGTTAAGATAGGTAAAGTAGTGAAGACGGTAGTTTATAACCCTGCTAATATTGACCCAAATGATCCCGAAGCACCAAAGGGGGGCATTGCTTGGAGTGACGGTGACAGAATTTTTATAACAGGACAAAAAGGTGTTTACAGCTATCCAGTCAATGCTGATCCTGCTACCGTAACACGCGATAATTATTCTTACGAATCCATCGGAGCTAAGTTATCCTACGCCGCTGGGCCTTACGATGGAAGAATTCTTTTTAGTAAAGAACAGAGCATTTATGGTGTTAAAATGGCCAATAAATCAGTGATTCAGTATACTGGAATCAACAATCCGATTGCCCGCTTTGATCTGCTTGGACATGGTATGTATGTGGCCCAGACTGACGGCAAATTAATCGCGATAGATTTGATTTCCGCAAAACCGGTTGTGCAGCTCAAAACATCAGGTAGAGTGTTCGGTCCAACCTTGCTGGAAAGCGGTATGATTATTGTGCAGAGTAAAGGTATTTTGACCGCTTTCAAGGAGCCTCAGGTTTTGAAAATGAAATAATTGACTCCATAAAAAACGGCTCTCCAATAAATACTCGGCAGAGTCGTTTTTTATTGAATAATCCACAATTCCAGTGCGAAAAATATAAATCTAATTTATGATAAATAGGTTATATAATGAGTAGGTTACACATTAACGAAATTAAAGAGAAGGACCGGGGGATATCATGGAACAGCAAGCGATTTGGGCGATAGGTATTTTTCTACTGATTTATGGACTGATTATTTCTGAGAAAATTCATCGTACAATCTTAGCGATGTTAGGCGCAATTGTTATGGTAGCGATGGGCATTGTGGATCAGGAGACAGCACTGCATCATATTGATTTTAATACCATCGGATTACTTGTAGGGATGATGATGATTGTAGGGATTACTGCAGAGACAGGACTTTTTAAATATGCGGCAGTGAAATCAGCAAAACTTGCGAAAGGGAAGCCGAGAAGAATACTGATTGCTTTGTTTGTTGTTACTGCTGTAGCTTCTGCTTTCTTGGATAATGTTACAACAGTGCTACTTATGGTGCCTGTTACCTTCAGTATTACAAGGCAACTGCGCATAAATCCGCTGCCTTTTTTGATGTCACAAATTATTGCATCGAATGTCGGTGGGACGGCAACATTGATTGGAGATCCACCGAATATTATGATCGGCAGTGCGGTGAAAGAGCTGACTTTTATGTCCTTTATCAGCAATCTAACACCTGTGATTATCATCATTATGTTGGCGTATATCCCGCTTTTACTACTGATGTTTAGTAAGCAAATTAAATCCACACCGGAATTGCAGCAGAGCATCATGGACATGGATGAGAAGGTAATGATTACAGATCATAAGCTGCTGCAAAAATGTTTGGTCGTACTTGGAATTACGATTACGGGCTTCTTTTTACATCAGGCGTTACATTTGGAGTCAGCGACGGTTGCTTTAGCAGGGGCTTTTTTACTGCTCTTATTAACCGGAGGAGAACACATGCTGGAAAAAGCTTTTCACAGCGTGGAATGGATTACGATCTTCTTTTTTATCGGACTGTTTGTTTTGGTATCAGGACTCGTCGAGACAGGTGTCATCGCGGAGCTGGCTGCCAAAGCGATTGATTTAACGGGTGGGGATGTGCTCATGAGCTCGATGATGATCTTATGGGTAAGTGCAATTGCTTCTGCGTTTCTTGATAATATTCCTTTTGTAGCAACGATGATTCCTTTGATACAGGAGATGGGACAGATGGGGATCACCAATCTGGAGCCCCTCTGGTGGAGTCTAGCCTTGGGTGCCTGCTTGGGTGGCAATGGTACATTGATCGGTGCCAGTGCCAATCTGATCGTTGCTGGTCTAGCTGGAAAAGAGGGCTATCCGATTACGTTCATGAAGTACTTGAAGGTGGGCTTCCCTTTAATGCTGCTGTCCATTGTGATCTCAAGCGTATATTTATATTTAAGATATCTAATGTGAACAAGTGTGTCTGAAATAAGTTTTATTGTTGACAGCTTTTCAAATGGATGATATTTTAAATATTATAATTCCAATTGATTTACTTTGAATAAAAATTACCGACTGTTCCTACAGAGGTATTGCGAATGTTAAAAGCGCAATACCTCTGTTTTTTTGTATACAGAATTGAAGGAGGGGTCGAGATGGGAGAAGCGTTGCTGTCGATTTCAAATCTAAATAAACGTTTTGAGTCTACCGGAGGGCGTGTTCAGGCACTATATAATGTTGATCTCTATGTGCAAGAGGGGGAATTCATTACGGTCATCGGGCCCAGTGGCTGTGGCAAAAGCACGCTGCTGCGCATCGTGGCCGGTTTGGACAGTGGATATACGGGGAGCGTTACCTTAGGAGGGACGGAGATTGGGGGTCCCGGAATCGATAAGGGATTTATTTTTCAAGAGCATCGTCTATTTCCATGGCTCACCGTAGAGAAGAATATTGCTTCCGATTTGCCGCTAGGCAACAAAGAAATTAGACGCAAGGTCGATGAGTTGATTGATCTCGTCAAGTTAAATGGGTTTGAGAAATCCTATCCCCGGGAGTTATCGGGAGGGATGGCCCAGCGGGTGGCGATAGCCCGTGCGCTATTGCGAAATCCCAAAATCCTGCTGCTGGATGAACCGTTTGGTGCTTTGGATGCGTTCACTAGAGCGCATATGCAGACGGTGTTACTGGACATTTGGCGGGCCAACAAAACAACCATGATTTTTGTAACGCATGATATTGATGAGGCTGTATTTCTAGGTAATCGGGTAGTGATTCTAGAACCTCGCCCCGGGAAAATACGTAAAATTGTCCCGGTTGATTTGCCATATCCACGTAAAAAAACAACGTCTTCCTTTCAAGAGCTACGCCTGAAGGTGCTGAATTATTTTGAAAAAGTTGATGAGCTTGAGCTTATTGACGGGGCAGGAATATAAATATGTCGACCATACCAATGGAGACCTCCGAGAGTATTGATATGCTCCCATCATAGTAGACAGTAGAAAAAACAAAAATTTCTACTGCTACAATGATGGGAGTTTTTCTAATGTGTAAAAGAAGTCCAGCCTCTTTAAAAGTAAAATTACATGTCGTACGGCTGTGCCTTGAGCACAAGTCAAATCCAAACTATGAGGCAAAACAGCTAGGTCTTAGTTCGCACACGGTTAGAGAA
>NZ_CAKMAB010000063.1:0-28687 GCF_924513355.1 Paenibacillus pseudetheri | reverse complement strand
GCAGAGCAGCGATTCTCCAATAACAGGAGAATCGCTGCTCTGTTGACGTTTTAAACTTTTAAGAGGATAGAGAGACTATCTCCGCTAGTAGAATATCTACTTATGGGACAGCCCCTTTTTTTGTGAGAAAAGAAATTGGTATGGTACATACGCACCAATGTGGTTATTTTCACTGGAACTGAATCCAAGTATGCTCTCTCTAGTAAAAACGATAAGGGAGAGAGAAACTTATGAATGATCAGAAAGTAATGTTTAGAACAGGGCTAAGAGATTCTATCGCAATTGTTGCAGGATTTATCCCAGCTTGCTTTACGTTTGGATTGGTCGGTAAGGGGTTAGGTCTAGGAAGTCTGGAAGTATTCTTATTGTCAGCGCTCGTATTTGCGGGGGCTAGTCAATTTATCGGTGTAAAAATGCTTGCCGCAGGAACAGCCGCTCCAGTGATTTTACTGCTTACCCTGATCATTAACTTAAGATATTTGTTTATTAGCTTATCCTTTGGAGGGCAGTTAAATCGTAACATCAGTGTACTAGCGAGAACTTGGATTGGCTTCAGTTTAACAGAAGAGGTATATGCAGTTAGTATGATCCCTCGAGAAGAAGTAAATCGTAAAACGGAGAATGAAAAAATGAACCAGCCCTTAGGACTTCCTTATCTGCTAGGCCTACAAATCCCTCCCTATGTCGCTAACCTGTTAGCAACAGCTTCGGGGATAACCCTTGCCTCCTATATCCCAGCTTTATATTTACCGGCGCTAAACACGTCATTATATGCCTTACTAATTGCACTTGTTGTACCTCAATTGAAAGGCAGCTTACGGAATATGGCTATATGTATATCAGCTGCAGGATCATCTTGGCTACTGAACCCTTTGCTGGGAAACTCTTCGATCCTTATAGCTATGCTAATTGGCATGGCAGTGGGTTCCTTAATTAAAGGGCAAGTCGAAGCGGAGAAGGGGGTATCCGTATGACTATGTTAATCATCATAGGTATGGCTGTTATTACATTTTTATTTCGTTTTGTGCCATTACTGCTTACGAACCGTACGAATGGTTCTTCCAAAGTCCAAGCGCTGCTGGAGTATTTGCCCATAGCGGTTCTTAGTGCGTTAACGGTACCTGGAATCATTCAGGTAGACCCAGATGTTAATCTTGTGGGTATCGCAGCAGGGACTGTCGCTGTTATACTGGTATTAATTAGAAAAATCCCGCTGCTCCTCGTGATTCTAGGCTCTGTTTCCGCAGCAATACTCGTAAAAATGCTAACCCTTTATTTTTAAATCAAAAGTCGGAACAGAAGGGGAGGACCTCTTATGAAGCATGATTTGCTGATCACACTCGATAAAGAACGGCAGATTCCATTTAGCCGTCAAATTTACGAGCAAGTTCGAAATGCTATCCATTCTGGAGCTTTAACTGGGGGTGACCCCCTACCTCCGTCTAGAACTTTGGCCAATCAGCTTGGAGTATCCAGAAGTGTGATCCTTCAATCCTATGAGCTACTTCAGGCAGAAGGGTATCTGGAGATGAGAAAAGGGGCGGGAACGTTTATTGCGGAGCTGACCTTGGAGGAGAAAATTACAAATGTTTATGAGAGCCCTTACAATTTTATAACTAAGGGACCTGATTTCCTTACGCTTAATCCTCCTTCTTCTAGAGAAGTTGACCATTTGAACCCGGTATTCTGTGATTTTCGGCATGGTGTGCCTGCTTGGGACGCGTTTCCTATGGATCAGTGGCAAAAAGCTCTAATGAATGCTTGCCGCCGCGCGTCACCGGATACTTTAGGTTATGGACCCGCGGAAGGTTCACTGGGACTGCGCCGTGAGATTGCACGGTTACTACGTTCCACACGATCTATGCCCGTTGTTCCGGAACAAATCGTGATTACTTCTGGAGCTACGCAAGCTCTTGATATTTTATCGAGGATTTTCTTATTTAAAGGTGATCAAGTCATTGTTGAAGATCCTTCACATAGCGTTGTGCGTGAAATATTTTCTTTTGCTGGGGTAGAGGTCATACCTGTTAACGTAGATCAAGATGGCATCTGTGTGGAAGAGATCCAAACAAACAGTGATAACGATAAAGAAGGTATTCTGAAAAAATCGCCAAAGCTAGTCTATGTTACGCCTTCTCACCAGTTCCCTTTTGGGACGACACTGTCCTTGAAAAGAAGAGTTCAGCTGTTGGATTGGGCGAAAGCTAATCATGCTTTTATTATTGAAGACGATTATGACAGTGAATATAGGTACGAGGGTCCGAAATTATCCGCGCTTGCTGGTCTAGATGTTGAGGGTCGAGTCATTTATGTAGGCAGCTTTAGTAAAGTATTATTTCCTTCTCTGCGGATAGGTTATGTTGTGTTGCCTCCGGCTTTGCTTCAACCTTTTTTGGCTGTTAAATGGATTACAGATCGAATGTCTTCTGCTTTGGATCAGGAAGCGTTAGCTGAATTTATTCAGAATGGTCACTATGCAAGGCATGTTACACAGATGGGTAAGCTGTATGCTTCTCGTAGAGCCTGCCTCGTAAACAGCTTGAATACTGAATTTGGAAGTCGTGTGCGATATTATGGCGAGGAAGCGGGACTGCACTTACTGATTGAGCTGGAGTCGGATGCCGAAGAGAATCGTATAGCTGAAGTGGCGCTCCGTTACGGAGTTCGCGTATATCCTGCTTCTTCTTATTTTCTGGAGAGTAAACCTAAGGGACCGGTGTTTCTACTAGGCTATTCTAATCTCACTGAGAATCAGATTAAGATGGGTGTGAACAGACTGATGTTAGCCGAAGCAGAAGCGACAGTTAGTAGTAGTCATTTGTAATAGAAATGTTGGAACTTTATCATATAACTTGTATGTTCCCTCTATAGTTTCAGCCTTCAGGCATTCATAATAAAAGGAGAAGTTATTTCTAATTCTGGAGGTTCTTATGAAACGCTACATTATAGGAATTGATCTCGGTGGAACGAATATCAAAGCAGGAATTTACGATTTCGATTTTATAGCTGTAAAAGAAATATCTACACCTACAGAGGCAGCTAAAGGCCCATTACATGTGCTGGAACGGATTAGAGAAGCTGTACGTTTGATTACGGTCGAAGCGGATATTTCGTTAGATTTAGTAGCAGGTATGGGAATCGGAGTGCCCGGATTACTTGATCCGGTAGCGGGTATTTCTTTTTTCTCGCCGAATTTTCCGGGGTGGGAGCAAGTACATGTTGTTGACGAGATGAAGCGGTTTTATGATTTTCCTATTTTTATAGATAACGATGTAAGGGGAAATCTGTATGGAGAATGGCAGCAAGGTGCAGGCAGAGGTTACAACAATCTAGTTCTGATTACTTTGGGAACGGGTTTAGGATCCGGTATCGTGAACAACGGGAAAGTAATCTACGGCACGTCATATAGCGCTGGTGAAATTGGGCACATGAATATGTACAGGAACGGACGACCTTGTAAATGTGGGAGCTCGGGCTGCTTGGGACGATATGTCTCCGCGCTTGGCATGGTGAACACTTTTAAAGAGAAGCTGAAGGAAGGCCGAACCAGTATGATTCAGACCTGGACTAATGATCAAGAAGAGCAAATTACCGCGCTAATGATATCCGAAGCCTACGAACTCGGAGATGCTCTCTCTATGGAGGTCATGCGGGAGACTGGAACTATACTTGGCTTTGGACTAGCGAATGTAGTGAATTTGCTCAACCCTGATCTTATTATTGTAGGTGGGGGGATGGCAGCAGCGGGCGATAAGTTGCTCCAACCTGTAAGAGAAACTGTAAGTCAGCATGCGTTGAAGCTATCTGGCAGTAAGTGTGAAATTGTTCAAGCTTCGCTTGGGAGTCGGGCAGGAACTATTGGTGCCGCCTCTTATGCATATGGTAAGCTTAAAGAAGCAGAGTAGCTAAAATTACTTGTTAATTTAGTATAACTGGAACCAGACGGAGCCGCCCGGAATACAACAGTAATAAAATCCGTGGAGGTGCTCATATGTTTGCAATCATGCAATTAATAGGAGGAGTGATCCTGTCTTTAGGATGGATTCCTCAAATTATTCAAATCCTCAAATCAAAATCCGTAGCCGATTTAAATTTGAAGTCGTATTTACTTATGCTGTTCGGGATTAGTCTAATGGAAGCATACGCGATAAGTTTGGCGGTTACGGGAGTAGGTTTAGCTTTTTTGATTACGAATACGATGTCCTTATGTGTTGTATTGCTGGTTATTATTCTAGTGCTTAAATATCGAATAAGGTCATGAATGAAGTTAGGAACAAGAATCAACCATCGCCGGAATCTTTATGAAAATAGAGCTAACTTAGGTTAGTAAATGCGGAGGTACATTTGAGCGAAAAATATTATACATACGAAATCGATGCGGTAACTTTTCAATTGCATGAGCCTTGATTGGTTATCTAAACTTGGTAGGGTGTTCAAAGTGTTCGATCAGCAGGACTCGGGAAATCTTTCTTTTGGTGTGGAGAAGGAGGGTCAGAAGTATTTTGTGAAATTTGCTGGTGCAAAGCCTTTGACTTACGATGGGAACCCCTCGGATGCTGTTGATAATTTGATTAAAGCTATTCCATTGTATAATGAGCTTGAATCTGAAGCGCTGATCTCTCTGGTGTCACATTTTGAAGTTGGAGCGGGATATGCAGCGGTGTTTGAATGGTTCGAAGGTGAATGTTTACATTCGCATTGGCTGTTTACGGGAGAAGCTAAGTTGAACCATCCGGAATCGCCTTTTTACCGCTATAAGCAATTATCTATTGAAAAACGTTTAGCGTCTTTAGACGTAATCTTTTCGTTTCATGAACATGTTGAGTTACAGGGTTATGTGGCTGTCGATTTTTACGATGGAAGTATTCTTTATAATTTTGAGAATGATGAAATAAGGATTTGTGATATTGATTTTTATAGACCTAAGCCTACTGTAAATGATCTGGGAGAGAACTTCTGGGGCTCAACGAGATTCAACTCACCGGAAGAGTTTATCTTGGGTTCTCCGATTGATGAAGTTACAAATGTATTTAATATGGGCGCAACAGCATTTGTTCTTTTAGGAGGAGCCTCCGACCGGTCGTTTGCAAAATGGGAAGCGAGCGAAGCCCACCACGATGTTGTTTTACGGGCGGTTATCCTGGAGCGTGAGCAGCGGTATCAGAGTGTAGCGGAATTTAAATCAGCTTGGGATAGAGCAGAGATTGTTTGAGGCGGGTGGGAAGTGGGGGATAGAATTGCAGGTAAACTTGTTTAATCTGGAAAAAGAAAACGAAGTTGATATAGAGTACGTTGTTATTATGGTTAAGCATGGTGAAGAATGGATCTTGGTGAGACATCAGAACCGTTCGACGTGGGAGTTTGCCGGAGGACATATAGAGATTGGCGAAACACCGGAGCAGGCTGCTGCTAGAGAATTATATGAAGAAACTGGAGCGGAGCAATTCTCTATCGTTCCTATAGCTGTATATACGGTCATTATTGATGATGCACCTGGGAGTTTTGGAAAGCTATACTTCGCTAATGTGGAACAATTCGCTGCTACCACCATATGAGATGGCAGAAATCAAAGGATTTACCGATATACCAACCGAGTTGACGTATCCCTTGATTTATCCAATTCTAATTTCAAAAGTTCAGGATTTCATCAACGATTCGTCTTCAGCTGAAAGATAAGAATGATAGCCCCGCTGTTGTCACATGATATGATTAATAAAAAGAACAAGCAGGAGGGATTTCATTGAAAAGAGACATTCAGCATGTTCCCTACGGATATGAGCCACCGGTTGAACAACGTAAAGGGACATTAGTGTTTTACGATTCTTTTGAACATATATCCGATCAAGAGCTTGAAATCGCGGCAAAAACAGCAGCAGATCGGCGTTTCACAAAGCTGGTGCTCTATCCACTGCATGAAGAAACGGTGAGACGGATGACCAAAGAGCCGGTGAGCGCTTATTACAAGCGTGAAGACCGGCTGCATGAATGGAAAAGGGAGCAAGGACGTAGCTTTGTCACGGTAGAGAGTTTGGAGGGGAAACGAAAAAAGTATACTCCGCTTGATTCTGCGCTTCGACATCTTGCAGAAATCTATCCTTCGCCGATTTTTTTGTATTTAACACCTGAAGTGGCGAATCAGTTTGCGTCTTATTCCTCTTTTGAAGAGTGGATTGTAAAGATTCGCTTATTGTTGCCATCTGCACCTTCATCACTTCATCCAAGGCTACTGAAATTTCGCCATCGCTGGGATGTTGTTGGAGAAGAGAAAGACTAAGCTTTAATGTGTGCTGCTCTGTTTACGTCTGTAATTGTACATTCTCCACTGATAATGGATAAAACATCCGATGCAAAAACCAAGTATCGCAACAGTAGCTGCCACTGCAACTAACGCTGTGAAAATATAGGCAGCAATCGTCCAGCCCGCGGTGAAGCTGATCAGACCACCTATGAGGCAGAAGACAGCAATCGTTTGGTTAAACTGTTGTTGTGACCAGTCTTCGAGTACATAGTGCGAACGTTCTTTTGTCAGAAACTTAGCAGCCAGTTTAATGATGGGATTATAACCGCACAAGAGTCCGAGTAATCCGGTAAACAAGGGCAGTGCAAGGATCCAGTGCTGTCCTGTTAGCCATGTCAATATTACAGAAATGACGATAAACGCCTGATTAGTCTTTACTAATGGCCGAGGAATTCCTTTGGACATATTTTGAATTTTATTCACACCTTTCTCATTGGAATAATTATAGTATACGCTGAGGTTGAGGGAATGGGAAGTAGATAATTATGAGTTGGTGGAGGTAGGGGGAGCTGGACTCCAATGCAGCTATGCGCACAAAAGTAGATGGAAATAGCCCCTTTGAGTGACCACCAGATTACTTTGAATTTAAGTAATTTATATGTTGACATATCTCCGAAAAATATGGTTTTATTATGTAGACCAATTGTTATAATGCAAAGGAAGTGTCAGCTTGTCGAACAAGCCGAATACGCGTGAGGCGATTCTGGACACCGCTTCGAAATTATTTTTTTCTCAGGGATATCATGCAACAGGACTGAATCAGATTATTAAAGATAGCGATTCACCGAAGGGATCTCTTTATTATTATTTCCCCCACGGTAAAGAAGAGCTGGCATTAACATGCATTAACCGGACTAGTCTAACAGTCGCTCAGAAGCTGAACTGTCATATGGAGAGTTGCAATAGTGCGGCTGAAGCAATGGAGGATTTCATTCTCGGCATGGCTATGGACGCAGTAGAATCTTCTTTCGAGGGGATTGTTCCGTTCAGTTTTTGGTTAGCGGCGGAGACCTCTTGTATTAGTGAGGAGCTGCGGACTGCATGTAAATCTGTGTTTATGGACTTGCAGGATGTGATCAAGAAACGCCTTCTGGAAGAAGGTGTGGAGAGCAACACTGCAGCCGATAAGGCTTCAGTAATAGTCTCATTATTTGAAGGAGCGCTTCTTCAGACGCTGACTTTACGGGATGAACAGCCGCTTCTCGCGGCGGCAAAGATTATCCCAGCAATACTTGCTTAGAGATAGACAATAGATAAGAATATCAGGGGGATTAAGAGTGGAAGCAACTATGCAAGGAAAGCAACAAAAGGAAGTGAAGAAGTTTAAAACCATTCCGATTCTAGTCTCTTTACTACTTGCAGGATTTATCGGAATGTTCAGTGAAACCGCACTGAATGTAGCTTTAAGTGATCTTATGAATGTCCTTCAAATTACTCCAGCAACAGCACAATGGTTGACGACGGCTTATCTGCTTACACTGGGAATTCTAGTACCGATTTCGGGTATGCTGCTTCAGTGGTTCTCGACTAGACAGTTGTTTGTTGCTGCATTATGTTTTTCAATACTTGGAACGTTTCTAGCTGCAGTATCACCTAGTTTTGAGTTCCTATTAACAGCGCGTGTGGTACAAGCAATGGGTACAGCGCTTCTATTACCACTTATGTTCAATACGATCCTTATCATCATTGCTCCTGAAAAACGGGGTGCCGCGATGGGGATGATTGGTTTGGTTATCATGGTAGCGCCAGCGATCGGTCCTACTATTGCCGGTCTTCTAATTGAAAGCCTTAGCTGGCACTGGATCTTCTGGCTGTCACTGCCATTCCTGGTGATCGCATTGTTATTCGGAATCCTCTTCATGCAGAATGTAACGAAGGTTACGAAGCCGAAGATCGACATCCTCTCCATAGTGTTATCATCAATCGGGTTTGGTGGAATCGTGTTTGGTTTCAGTAGCGCCGGTGAAGAAGCTGGTTGGGGAAGTCCAAAAGTAATCATCGCTATCGTAGTAGGTGTGGTATCACTCTTATTGTTCGGTTTGCGCCAAATGAAGATGAAGCAGCCTATGATTAATCTGCGTGCTTTTAAATATCCAATGTTCTCCATTGGTGTGGCTATGGTATTTATTTGTATGATGGTTATCCTGTCATCCATGTTGATTCTTCCAATGTATCTTCAACAGGGTCAAGGGTATACAGCGTTCAAGGCAGGCTTGCTGCTACTTCCAGGGGGGATTATTAACGGATTGATGTCCCCAATCATGGGTCGTCTGTTCGACAAATACGGTCCCAAATGGCTCGTTATTCCAGGCCTGATTATTGCAGCTACAGCTTTATGGTTCTTCTCCAGCATTACTGTAGCTTCTACGGTCGTATTCGTAATCGTACTTCACAGTACGCTTATGATTGGTGTGTCGATGGTATTTATGCCTGCACAAACCAACGGAATTAACCAGTTGCCTCTAGAATTATATCCAGATGGTACAGCGATCATGAATACATTGCAGCAGGTAGCTGGTGCGATCGGTACTGCATTAGCAGTCAGCATTATGTCCGCAGGTTCTAAGAGTTATATGAAGACTGTGGCCGATCCTGCCGATCCAGCTAATATATTGCCTGCGTTCACGCAAGGTGTACAAAATGCATTTATTTTCGGAATGAGTATGGCGATTGTAGGTCTAATCCTTGCGTTCTTCGTGAAAAGAGTAGTCGTTAATCATAAAATGAATACACCAATGCATTAATCATTAAGTTTGTAAAATCCCCTTACGGTAGATAGTGGAGAAGGTTCATGTACGTATGAACCTGCCACTATTAATCGGAGGGGATTTTTTTACTCATAACAAGAAAGAGGGACCTCTCCCCGGTAGAATACCGAGAAGCGTCCCCCACCTAACTTCTTTTTAAGAAAAATGCTGGGCTATATTAGTCAGATATTCTTCTTCATCTGTATTTTCTTTCATATGAATGAGCATTTTTGCATCTTCTCCAACAATGTACCGGAATTGACTTGTCCCATCTGTGGCAGCTCGATATATGGTTTCCGCAACAATTTCTGGAGGCGAAGCATAGGTAGGTTGTTTTTCCATCTCACCCAATTTACCCAAAAATGCAGTAGTAAAGGGTTTATAATCCGTTAAAGCATCATTAAAAAAGAACTCCATCGATCTTCCACCAAAGTCCGTTTGAATAGCACCTGGTTCAATTAACTTAACTTTAATGTTCTGTGATGCTAATTCATAAGATGCGGATTCAGAAAAACCTTCTACGGCGAATTTAGTTGAATGATACAGAGACATCGTAGGAAAGGTTACTTTCCCTCCCATAGAAGAGATATTGATCAGTAAACCATCTTGATGAGATCTAAAATGTGGCAATATGGCTTTAGTCATACTGATAAGACCAAACACGTTCACTTCAAACTGTCTTCTGATCTGCTCATCTGTAGCTACTTCTATAAGACCCATTGTTCCATAACCAGCATTATTGAGAAGAACGTCAATTTTACCGAATCGCTTAATTGCTTCCGCTAACGCAGGTTGAATCGTGTCTGATTTCTCAACATCAAGCTGTAAAACCAATACATTATCAAGTGTAATAAGTTCACTTTCATGTTCAGGTGAACGCATCGTGGCTACGACGTTCCATCCTCTTTCAGCAAAATGTTTTGCTGTAGTTCTCCCAATGCCAGACGAAGCACCCGTTATAAAAATTGTTTTCATTAAAAATTCCTCCTAAAAGTTTTCTGAGCATTACATCTTCACTTGGTACGTTCAAAACTTACTTTGTAAGCACTAACTGCTCCATGTTTGACAACCCTTCGGCAATGATTTTGAGTTTTGCATTATATTCTTCTATGCCAATTTGGATACAGATGATCTGTGCTGGATGCATTGTATCTTTATAAAGTGAATACTGCTCAAGTAATTGATCTAACTTTTGTTGTGATTCCTCCTGTACCTGCTTCAGCCAAATAATCACCTTGTCATACCCAACAAATTCACCAAAATATAGCCTCATCATAAAATCAGATTTCTTAATACTGTCAGCCTCTAGTGGGGCTAGTAAATAGGCGTTAAAACTATCCCTTCCTTTATCCGTGATGTTTAAAAGATTCTTATTAGGCTTACCTTCCTGCTGCACATTTTCCTTAGTTATCAAACCCTCCTTTTCCATGCGAGCAAGTGTAGGATAAATCGTTCCATAACTAGAACTATAGAAATTAGAGAATACATTCTCCAATAACTGTTTTATTTCGTATCCAGTCAACGATCCTTTCATAAGCATGCCTAAAATAACATCCTGACTGTTCAAAATAGAGCCTCCTTGTAGTTTAGAAATATTTGTATATCACACTTATAATATATCGGAGCGATATATACAGTGTCAATATATATTGGATAAATATATCTGTTTTATTTTTTTAGGATATTCATTTGTTTAAAATATAAATGCAGAAACTATAGTATGAGGATGGGGATTTTACATACATAGATTTACGATGTATAGTTATTCTAGGTATCGAAGGATAAATAATATCCAGGATATTCAGATAATAATCACAGGAATTTAGATCAGGAGGTGTTGACCATTGAAAGTAAGTAAAGAAATGCTAAAGGGTAGTACGGGTACATTGATTCTGACTCTTTTATTGGAGAAACCACTATATGGTTATGAGCTGATCAAAGAGCTGGAGTTGAGATCAGAGGGTGTTTTTTCTTTGAAAGAAGGAACCTTGTATCCGATTCTGCATGCGATGGAAAGCGAACGTTGGGTGGAAGCCTACTGGATGGAGGTAGAAGGAAGGAAACGTAAATACTATAGAATATTGGACGAAGGGAAAGAGAAACTCAAGGAGAAAAGGGCGGAATGGGTTATGTTCAAAGGTGCAGTTGACTCTGTTCTGGGAGAGGGGGGCGTATAATGAAAAAGAGGAAGCAGCAATTTTTGGATGAAGTATGTGCAGAGATTAAAGCGAAAAATACTCACCCAGAGATACGCCAAGAACTAGCTAGTCATATGGAAGATTTAATCTGTGAAAAAGAAGCGGCCGGCGTGCTCCGGGATGAAGCAATAGCTTGGGCAATCACACAAATGGGGAACCCACAGGTTTTAGGAAAAGAACTTCACCAAATACATAAACCACGTATACCCTGGGGAATGTTTGGAGTTGTAGCTTTATTATCCGCGATCAGTTTAATTGGAATGGGCTCGGTGGATGTGGGCTATAGTGATATTAATAAAGGTGCTTTTTTAGATAATGCGCTTAGACGCCAGTCCATAAATATTCTCATTGGAATTGTATTGATGTTTGGATTGTATTTCATTGATTTCAGAAGAATAAAGGGAATTTCATGGGTGTTATATGGATTATCTATAACAGGAATTTTAACAAGTATGTTCTGGGGAGTAACAGTAAATGGAATTAATTATGGTCCTCCTATATTTAATATTTTACCTGATATGACATTCTATCGTCCTTATTTTTTGATGGTAGCGTTAGCAGGAATTTTAGTAAATCGTAGGGAAGTACTTCTAAAGAAAACTTGGCAAAATGGGTTGTTCGACATAGGTATTTTGTTAATACCTGCTTTGTTGCTAATCTCTTTAAACTCTCTTCCAGAGTTAGTGGTGTATCTTGTCTCTTCACTAGTATTGTATATATGGGTTACCCGTGAATGGAAAAAGAGTGCGATTATATTAGGGTTCTTTTTAATAGTTGGACTAATTTTTATTTTAAATAGTGAGTATTTGCAGGCTAGAATTATAAATGCTATAAATCCATCTTTAGATCCACAAGGGTTTGGATATATTTATCAAACTATGCGTGAAGTTATTAGCTCAGCTGGTTGGTGGGGTCACGGATTTGGTTCAGTAGAACTAAAACTGCCGTATGTCTATTCAGATCTGTTACCAGTCTATCTTATTCATTGTTTTGGTTGGGCGGGGGGATTGCTTCTGGTAGCTGTTATAGTCTGTTTTTTTATTAAGCTTCTTTCAACGGTACGAGCGATTCGTGAATCCTACGGACAGGCACTTGTTGTTGGTTTGGCATTTTTACTTGCTATAAGACTGGCTTACGGACTTGCCGTCTTAAGTGGAGGGATGATGATGACCTCTATTCCATTTCCTTTCCTTAGCTATGGGAGTCATGTGTGGTTTGAATATGCTGCGATTGGACTTTTGATGGGAATTTATCGTAGGAAGGACATAGGAGGCGTCCAAGATCGCACTGTGCAGCGTTAGATTCAGGATCTTCTTGTTTGTCTAATTATGAAGTATGAATACTTAAGGGAGGTCTCTTAATGGAATGGAAAAAAGTCGGATTAATAAGTGTTGCCATTGCTCTAGGCTTTGTGGGAGGACTCGGAAGTATATATACAACAAATACTGCATCTGCCGCAGCCACAACAGAATCCGCAAGCTATTATAATCAATTCCAGCAGTATGTACAGAAGCCGACATCTCTTGCTAACGCACGTAATTATTTAATGAACCATATCAAACAAGTGGATACATGGACTGCTACTCAGATGACACTCCAGCTCGAGAATGCACAGAAGGAACATTTATCTGTATACTCAGAAAAGGTTTTTCCGGACAAGATGCAGAGAGAGATAAACAGTGCTTTTTCTAAAAGCAAAAATCTCACCTATACCTCACTTCTTAATACGATCAAAGATGCCAACGTACGCAATGTGTTAATTGAAGGCCGGGATAAGGGATATAAGCTGGAGACCAGTGAGGGCATGTACTATCCGGTGATGCATTATGAGGGATTTAAGATCTTTAAGCCGTATATTACGAAGGACATCGCAGCTTATATTGATATCATGGCTACCGAATCTAATCATCCGAGTGTATCTGATGCAGCGATTGTAATCAGTTGGACCGAGTTAACGAATAGAGCGCTTGCGATAGAGGATTTTGTGACGAAATATCCTGCTTCTAACCGTTCAACCGCTCTTCAAAAAGAACTTCTCATTGCAACATCTCGCTTATTATATGGAACAAGTAATACACCTGCCTATGACTATGATGAGCAAGTTATCAAACCAGAAGTTAAAAATGCGTATGAGAATGCACTGAAAAATAGCAAAGTTGATACTAGAATTCTTTCGATTTTAGAAAAGCTACTACAATTACTTAATTCCACGAATAATAAATTCACTCCTGTAATAGAAAAATTTCTAGTTGAAACCGTAAACTCGTAATTATTAGAGTCTGTGCAGACAACATCTGAGAAGAGGCTGGATGAATTGAGAATAGGATTAAGAGGAATAAGAATCGCAGTTTTCGCAGTTGTGCTGTTGTTGTGGACAAACACTATGTTTATGGGCAGGGCTGATGCAGCTTATGTCGGCTCTTCAACAGATTCTGTGCTGCAGCAGATGCAAATGGAGAAGAAGAACCATTTACCGCAAGGTTTTGTCTATCTGGATGAAGTGATTCCAACGGCACAATATGAGATTCGATATTATGGAGATAATAATTTTGTGGGGAGGCGGATTGATGGCTACAAGGCGCCTTTAGCGATATTCTCGCGGACAGCGGCAACAGCTTTGAAGGCTGTAAGTGAAGATTTAGCGAACAAAGGGTATATTCTTAAAATTTATGATGCTTATCGTCCGCAGACGGCAGTGAATCATTTTGTAAGATGGTCACAGAATGCCGTAGATACTAAGATGAAACAGCAATATTATCCGCGACTGGATAAACGAAATCTGTTCAAACTCGGATTTATAGCTAAAAAATCAGGCCATTCCAGAGGTAGCACCGTCGATTTAACGATCGTAAATAAAGAAACGGGAGCTGAAGCAGATATGGGCAGCCCGTTTGATTTTTTCGGAGACATCTCCTATTACGATACGTCCTTAATCAACAAGACTCAGAAAGCAAATCGGGCAATCCTCAAAGAGGCGATGGTAAAACAGGGATTTAAACCTTACAGTAAGGAATGGTGGCATTTTACGTTGATCAAGGAACCTTATCCTAAACAATACTTTGACTTCAAGGTGGAATAACCTAGAACTTGAATGTCCATGTAAGAAGCGATTCACTTTTTTTGTTGAGCTTGATTACCATTAGGATTAGCAGATGCTGGAAACGCACATAATACTAATAGTCAAAAAAAGGGAGGTTTCGAACGGATGAACAAAATCGCGGTTGTTGTAGTATTAAGTGTACTGTTATTGGTAAATGGATTTGGAGGAACTACCTATTCTACGGCTTGGGCAGATGCTAATGAGGTAAAGGTGGTTTTGAATGGTCAGGTTCTGAAATCAGATCAATATTCAGCGTATCCAAACGGTTCTACGGTCATGCTACCCCTTAGAGAGGCATCAAGCGTCTTGAAATATCAAACCACTTATCAAAAAAGTACGGACACCATTACATTAAGCGGAGTCAAACAAAAGATTGAATATAAAGTAGGAAACGACCATATTACCATTAATGATACAGAGAAAAGAGACTTTAAGGATAATGTTGTGTTTAGGAAGGAACACTTATATGTTCCGCTCTCTTTTTTCACTAGTGTAGGACTGGTAACCTCTTATAATGCTGAAGCTAATCTAGTGGAAGTTTATGCGCCCGAGGTTACAGCAAGTGTGATAGCGGGACTGCTGAGCACTGGACAGTTTCAAGAGTTAGAGAATCGATTCTTTAGTGATGAAATGAAGCGTTCGCTTTCCACTACGGGTTTACAGAAATATTGGGCTGATTTTACTGCACGAGCTGGTACTTACCATGGGATAAAGTCTACTGAAAGTAGTCAAAAAGAAGATCAAATGTCAATACAATGTGTACTTGGCTTTGCTGTAACGGATGCGTCCCTTGAGTTTGTTCTCAATAAGTCTGGTAAGATTGTTGAATTAAAAGGAAACCTTCCTTCCATTTAATCTGGAGAATATTAATGATTTAGGTTTAGAACAACAGGCTGTGCGTGCGTCCCTTAAGAAGCAATTTCTTATTGGGATCATGCATAGTCTTTTTTACGTTTCAATAAACATTCTGAGATGAATGTAAATGCAATGTATTTTTATTGTAAAAAAAGGTTTTATTTGTTGACTTTCACATTCATCGAAGGTAAATTAAAATTTGAAATAATTGTTAAAGCATTTAACTAAATTAGAGAAAAGAGTGGAGTACTGGATGACAAAATCAATAACTGGGAGTAGCCACACAGAAGAACAGCCATTCTCGCTAAGAGCTATCATCCCCCCGCTTCTTGCAATTATCGTCGGTATGATTATGGTTATTCTGGATGGTACGGTGGTTAATGTAGCAGTTCCCAAGCTCGTGGACTACTTCGGCTCCGATCTCCAAACGATTCAGTGGGCGATTACAGGGTACACATTAGCTTTAGCTGCTGTAATACCGCTCGCAGGCTGGATGACAGATCGCTTCGGTTCAAAACAGGTGTTTCTAGTGACGCTCACGTTGTTCATTCTTGGCTCCATGTTATGTTCAGTAGCTCAAACATCTTCGCAGCTTGTTATTTTTCGTGTGATCCAAGGTCTTGGTGGGGGGATGGTTGCTCCCATAGGGATGGCTATGGTTTTTAAGCTGGCTCCAACAGAAAGAAGAGGGTCGATTATGGGGATGCTAGGAATTCCCATGTTGCTTGCGCCTGCACTTGGCCCAATATTGTCCGGATGGCTTGTTGAATATGTTAGCTGGCATTGGATCTTCTTGATTAACGTGCCGATTGGGATTGTTGGTATTATTCTTGGTGTTAAGTATTTACCCAAGACGGAGAAGATCGGTAAAGGCAACCTCGATATCCTAGGCATTATTCTGGCTCCGATTGCGTTCTCCATGCTGGCTTATGGAGTAAATGAAGGTGGGGCGAATAGTTGGTCATCAACTTCAGCAATCCTTGGATTATCTGTTGGGGGCGTTGCACTGATTCTATTTATAATCGTTGAGCTGCAGCATAAACAGCCTTTGCTGGATCTGCGCGTCTTTCGCTCCTCAGATTTCACCCGCGGTATTATTTTAACATGGGTTATGCAAGCCGCATTGTTTGGTTCCATGCTGTTCGTGCCGCTATACTTACAGCAGATTAGGGCTTATACACCACTAGAGACGGGGCTAATTCTGCTTCCGCAAGCTTTAGCTTGTGTAATCGGCATGCCTCTTGGTGGTAAATTGTTTGATAAGATAGGGGCACGACCGCTGGCTTTTGTGGGTCTGAGCATCATTACAGCTACCCTATTCCTTCTGTCTGGGATTACGTTGACTACAAGTCTAAACACCATTATGATGTATCTTGCATTATTAGGATTTGGGATGGGTATAGCGATGATGCCACTCAATACACATGTTCTGAATGCTGCGCCTCGTGAATTGGTGAGCCGTGTCACATCGCTTACAGCGGCTGCACAACAGGTGGTGGTGGCCTTTGCGGTCGCAGGTTTGACGGGCTATCTGACAAGTCAAATTACTGTGCATATGGGAGCATTGAAAGCAGGAAGTAATCCTTTGACAGCTGCAGTTCTAGGCTTCGATGATGTATTCTTCCTATCTGGCTGTATAGCTGTAGTCGGTGTACTCATGAGTATTATCCTGCGCAAACCGAAGCTTTCCTCAACTGAATCCTCCTCCGAAGAGGGTCAGAAGGCGGATGCAGCAATGATGATGGGACATTAATTCATACGATTATCCTAGATAACATAAAGAGGCGTCGTTCAGTTTGCCTAGCTAACGACGCCTCTTTTGTATTAGAAATTCGCCTACAGATGTTCTGGTTTCTTCTGAGTCCATTGAGGGATGAAATTAACTTTACCGAGTAGCTCTGATGCGACAATCCCTAGTAGAACAAGAGCTGCACCAGCATATCCTTGCATCGATAGCTTTTCAGCGGCGAACCAATAGCCAAACAACGCGGCGAATACCGGCTCCAGGGAGAAGATCAGTCCGGTGCGTGTTGGGGAAGTATATTTCTGAGCAATGGGTTGTAGGATGAAGCCACAAGCACTACAGAGAATCCCAAGCGCGAGGATCGCTATCCAAGCCGGTAAAGTCGAAGGAAGCGCAGGCGTCTCGAACAGTGCCGACAACACTAAAGCAAATCCTCCGGCAAATCCTAGCTGCAAGATCCCAATATTCAGTGAATCACATTCTTTTACCGCCTTGCTTGTAAATAAGATCTGTATCGCATAGAACACCGCCGAAAGAATACAGAGGAAGTCACCAGGTTGGATTTTTAAGGTAGCATTTAATGTAAGGAGTCCAATGCCAGCTATAGCAAGTACGGAGCCAAAGACTTGCGGAGGTGCGACTCTTTTTTTAAAAAGTACTCGATCTAGTATCGGTACAAATATGACAGTCAGGGCTACTAAAAATCCAGCGTTGGAGGTTGTCGTGGTCTTCAGTCCGAACGTTATACATGTGAACACGCCGAGGAGTAAGAATCCGAGTAGAGCACCATATTTCAATGTTTTGATGTCAACTTTTCTTAAACGTTTGTGGAAGATCACTGTGGCTAATATAAAAGCAAGTCCGAAGCGGAGTGCAATCAGATTGAATTCGCCTAACGTGCCTAACCCCATTTTCATAAATATGTAGGAGGAACCCCAAAATAATGTTACAACTAACAGCATAAGCTCAGCTTTGAGCGGTTTCATCTCTTCATCCATCCTTCTTCATTTTCAACTCAATTTAGTATAATACGGCTCTATACATAAGGTAACTGAATGTTTATCATAGGATACATGAGTAAAACTTATGCAATATATAAAGGTGAGGGATAGAGGTTGAGCATTAATAAATATGAGATTTTTCTAAAAGTTGTGGAGCTAGGGAGCTTAACAAAAGCAGCAGATGTGCTGGGCTTTACGCAATCTGGAATTAGCCACACGATTAGTAGCTTGGAGATGGAGTTTGGTTTCACGTTATTAATTAGAAATAGATCTGGCGTTAAATTGACAGTAAACGGGGAGCAAGTACTACAACCTATCCGTGAAATTCTGAAGTGGAATGAAAAATTGAAGCAGGAGGTAGCAGATATACACGGGCTAGAGGTCGGGACCATTACCATTGGTACATTCACCAGTGTATCTGTGCATTGGCTGCCAGGAATGATTAAGCAATTTCGCAGTGAATACCCCTATATAGAAATCAGGTTGATGGAAGGTGGTTACTTAGAGGTTGAGCAATGGATCGAGGCTGGAGTCGTTGACTGTGGTTTTATTTCTCTGCCTACGCGTGAGAAGTTCGAAGTGATTCCCTTAAAAAAGGACCGGATGTTAGGGATCGTATCCAAAGGAAATCCGCTTAGTGCTCAACCTTTTCTGTCCTTATCCCAAATTGCTAAAGAGGATTTCATCATTCCTAAGGCAGGTTCAGATTATGACGTTAGACGTGTGCTGGATAAGGCGGGCATCAAACCGAATATTAAGTTCTCAGCAGGTGATGATTATGCCATTATGGCCATGGTGGAGAAGGGGCTTGGAATTAGTATTTTGCCAGAGCTTGTATTAACCCGTCAGAATTATAATGTAACAATGCTTGAATTGGAAGAACGTAGTTTCAGATCGCTCGGAATCGCTGTACATTCTATGAAATACGCCTCTCCTGCCACTAAAAAATTCCTGAAGCATGTACAAGCTTGGTTGATGGGGAATCCCTGAACCCTAAGAATACACCGTTTAAAATGAGCAAATCCCCTGATTAATTCAGGGGATTTATTATGAATCAATATCCAAAATAAGGGTTGACGAGGGACGTTGTTCATGAGAAAATGTACGCGCGTACATTTATTGAATGCGCTTTCGTAGGAGGGATTTCTATCGCCAGCCGTAAAGAGGTTGCCGAGCTTGCCGGAGTTTCAGAAGCCACAGTCTCTCGCGTGTTAAACAACGTAGGTCCGCTCAAGGAAGAAACGAAGGAACGGGTGTTGGCAGCTGCGCTCAAGCTGGGATATACACCGAGTTCACTCGCTCAGAGCTTTGCTCGTAGAAGGAGTGGAAACCTTGGTGTAGTAATGCCTTATTTGCCAAAAGCTCGCTTGTTCTCCACGTATTATTTTTCAGAAATATTAAGTGGAATTGGAAGTAAGGCGCGAGAAGAGGGTTATGATCTGTTAATGCTGTTTCGAAATGCCGAAGAGCTGATGGACTATAACGAATTGTTTAAGATGCGGAAGATTGATGCTTGTATTGTACTCGGTGCCAAAGAGGAGCCAGGTGAGCTAGCCTCACTTCGACGTTTGAAGGCGGAAGGTCATCCGTTTTGCCTGATTAATCAGCATTTTGAAGGAGAGGCTTTTCACGAGGTGGATGCTGATCATGTCGAAGGAAGCTGGCAAGCGGTCAGGCACTTACTGGATCAGGGCTTTACGAGGATTGCCTTTCTAAACGGGCCAGCATCTTATTCGAACAGCCGAGATCGTTTAACTGGTTATTTGCGCGCTTTGGAGGAGTCCAACCTTCCTTTAGATGAATCACTTCTATTCGAAGGTAACTTCAGTCGTAAAAGCGGTACTATTGCTGCCAAGGAGATGTTGCCTCTGCTGAATGAGATTGATGCCATTGTAACGGCCAATGATCGAATGGCCATTGGGCTACAGCAAGGTCTGCAGGAACTAGGCATCCCAAGAGATCGCATCCCAGCCATGGTGGGTTATGATGATTCGGATGCTGCTGAGCTTACCACACCTGCCTTAAGCAGTGTGCGTGTTCCCTTTTATGAGCTGGGCGAAATCGCTGTAACTAAGGTATTAGAATTACTGGGTTGTAGCCTCTCAGAAACATCATCGTCCTCCCAAGTCATCCAGATTAAACTGCCGACAGAACTAGTTATACGAGCTTCATCAAAAATTATGAATCCTAAGGAGGAATAAGATGAAACAGCTTCGCATTGGAATGATCGGTTATAAATTTATGGGCAAGGCTCACAGTAATGCTTACCGCAGTTTGCCAATGTTTTTCCCGAAAGCGCTTAAACCTGAGATGTCTGTGATTTGTGGACGGAATGCTGAAGCGCTTGAAGAGGCTGCCACTCAGTTAGGATGGTCGGATTGTGTTACGGATTGGAAAGATCTAATCGCTCGTGAGGATATTGATCTTATCGATATAAATGCTCCCAGTAATGCACATAAGGAGATTACTCTGGCAGCAGCCAAAGCAGGTAAACATATTTTTTGTGAAAAACCTCTTGCGCTGACCTTGGCGGATTCCCGTGAAATGCTGCAAGCCGCTGTAGATGCAGGGGTTACACATATGGTTGGTTTTAATTATCGCTTTTCACCGGCGGTTAGACTTGCTAAGAAGCTAGTAGAGAGCGGGCGGCTTGGGAAGATCTATCATTTTCGGGCTTGGTTCCTACAAGACTGGATTATTGATCCGGAGTTCCCGTTAGTGTGGAGATTGCAGAAGGAGATTGCGGGTTCAGGCTCACATGGTGATCTGGGTGCGCATCTCATTGATCTGGCACTTTTCTTAGTAGGTGATGTGAAGGAAGTCATCGGCATGAGTGAGACCTTCATTAAAGAACGTCCACTTGCTGCTGAAATGACCGGATTAAGTGCCAAAGGGGATAAGGATGCACCTAAGGGCAAGGTTACAGTGGATGATGCCACATTGTTTTTAGCCCGTTTTGATAACGGTGCCTTAGGTAGTTTTGAAGCTACAAGATTCGCAGCAGGTCATCGCTCTACCAATTCTTTTGAGATCAACGGAAGCCTTGGCAGTGTGAAATTTGATTTCGAGCGAATGAATGAACTTGAGGTTTATTTAACTTCAGATGCTGAGGATGTACAGGGTTTTCGGCGTGTGCTAGCAACGGACCCAGCTCATGAATATGCGGAGGCTTGGTGGCCGCCGGGTCATATGATTGGTTTTGAACATACGTTTATACACGAGATGTTGGAGCTTTCTAACGCGATTGAAGAAGGACGTCAGCCTGTACCTAATTTCCATGATGGAGTGAAATGCCAAGCTGTGTTAGAAGCAGTTGAACGCTCTATTGAACAGCGCCGGTGGGTCAATATATCTGAGATGTAATATCCAAAAATGCGAGTTCAAAAAGTACGGTTATCAGCACCGAGAAGATTGAAAGAAGGTAGAAAATGAGGAGCGGAGCGTAGTGGAAGCTACGTGAGCACCGGAAGTTTCGCCTGAATTCAATATTCGATGCCGAGTAAGCTTCTTGGGATACTTCGTGATCAAAAGCGGACTTTTTGAACAACCTTTATTAGAAGGAGTGCTGAAGATGAGAAAAGCATTGATTGTATGGGGCGGTTGGGATGGTCATGAGCCTGAACAGGTAGCTAGTATATTCGCTAAGGTACTGCAAGAGGGGAAATTTGAAGTTGAGGTATCGAATACACTTGAGGCTTTTGCCGATGCGGAAAAGCTTCTTGGACTAGATTTGATTGTTCCGGTATGGACGATGGGTACAATCGAACAGAATCTTGTGAATAATGTCTCTGCAGCTGTACAGAAAGGAACGGGTCTTGCGGGTTGCCATGGCGGGATGTGTGATTCTTTCCGAAATAATGTAGATTGGCAGTTTATGACGGGGGGGCAATGGGTAGCTCATCCCGGCAATGATGGTGTGAACTACACCGTAGAGATTTGCCAAAGCTCAAGTCCTCTAGTAGAAGGATTAGAAGACTTCACCGTTTGTTCAGAGCAATATTATCTGCATGTAGATCCAGCTGTAGAAGTACTTGCAACGACTCGTTTTCCAGTTGTTGAAGGCCCACATTCTTTCAACAAAGCCGTGGATATGCCAGTAGCTTGGACCAAACGGTGGGGTCATGGCAGAGTGTATTATAATTCACTCGGACATCATGCCGATATTGTAGCTATGCCTCAGGTAAAGGAAATGATGCGCCGAGGACTGCTCTGGGCTGCTGAGGGTAAAGCTCGCGCACAATCCCATATTTCAGCGGTTAGTAGTAGCTATAGCGGAATGGCAGATAGTCAATAATCTCTGGGAGCGATCAACGAATGGATAAAGTCAAAGTAGGAATTATCGGGTGCGGTAAAATCAGTAGTATATATATGGAGAACTGTCAGAAGTTCGAGATTCTGGATCTAGTTGCGTGTGCGGACTTGGACTTGGAGAGAGCGAAGGAACAAGCAGTTAAATACAATATTCCAAGCGTGTACACCACAGAGCAATTACTGAATGATCCGGAGATAGAGATCGTCATCAACCTGACGATTCCAGCTGTTCATGCGGATGTATGCCTGAAAGCTATCGAAGCGGGTAAACATGTGTACGTTGAGAAACCACTGGCTGTAACGAGAGAAGAAGGACGCCAAGTTCTGTCAGCGGCACGAGAAAAGGGCGTACTAGTGGGCAGCGCACCGGAAACATTCTTTGGATCGGGTATTCAAACCGTATTGAAACTGATTGAGGAGGGGGTAATTGGCGAACCCGTTGCAGCTACCTCATTTATGATGGGGCGTGGACATGAGCATTGGCATCCAGATCCTGAATTCTACTATGCCGCTGGTGGAGGTCCAATGTTCGATATGGGACCATACTATTTGACAGCATTGGTGCAGTTATTGGGTCCAATTCATACGGTTAGCGGGATGACTGGTAAAGCGCTAGAAGAACGCACGATTACAAGTGAGAAGAAATTGGGTAATAAAATTCCTGTTCAAATTCCAACTCACGTTGCCGGTACATTAAGATTTGAGAATGGAGCCATTGCAACGCTGATTACAAGTTTTGATATCTTTGGCGGCAGTAACCTGCCGCATATAGAAATCTACGGAACACTTGGAACGATTCAAGTGCCGGATCCTAATAACTTTGGCGGTCCGGTGAAATTCCGGCTCATGGGTGAGAATGAATGGACAGAGCAAACGCTGTCATCTGGATATGATCAAAACACGCGCGGAATTGGTCCAGCGGATATGGCTTATGCCATTCGGACTGGAAGAAAGCACCGCGCTAGTGGAGAATTGGCTTATCATGTATTAGAAGCGATGTGGGCATTCCATGATTCTTCAGATGCTCATTCATTCTACGAAATGGAGAGTACCTGCACTCGTCCTGAAGCTCTTCCGATTGGACTCGCTCCTTATACATTAGATTAGAGAATTCATTCTGAATCTGCAACCTATCACTTCCAATCTCCGTTTGAGAAGATAAAGAGTGAGGGAGTGACAAGGATGCGTAAGAGGCTTGGTAGCTGGATATGGATTTCTGTTGTTATTCTATTCATAAGTGGTTGTTCAGAAGATCAACAATCGAATAAGGAGCCGGCTCCAGCTGCTGCAATTACTTCAACTCCAGATATCTTGCCTACTGCGAGCGCTGGAATAGAAGATCCTGAAGCGGTTAAAGCTTTCCTATCCGCTCAGAAGATTCCTAACGGAGATATCTATTTACAGGATAATAAGGTTCATATCAATATCGTGGGTATGAACTCGCAGATTGAGCAGCGGTTTGCTCAGACTTTCGCGGCAGGTACTTATGAGCTCCATGATGTTAAATATTCGATGCAAGAGTTATTAGCTGCACAAGAGCTTTTGCATAAAAAAGAACTCTACCAGAAGCTTAATCTATACGGTTCCGGTGTGGACACGATTGGTAATAAAGTAACGATTACAATTCCGTCTGATTATGTTGAAACGGCCATGCTTGAGATTGAAAAATGGATCGCTCCGGATATGTTGACCTACGACATTTCAGAGCTAGGTGAACCACATGTAATAGGTCAAATCGTAGATATCGATTCCAAACAGAAGAAGCGGATTCTAATTCTTGAACCTGGCATGGAAGATCCCTCTTACTGGTTCTCATTCAATCAGAAGTCAACAATGTTTAATGAAGCTGGTGAATCGATTAGCTTTAAGGATTTGAAGGTTGGACAGCAGGTTGAGCTATGGAGCACTGGTATGGTGGAAGAATCTTTTCCCGCACTTGCAAGTGTGCGGAGGCTAGAACTTAGTGCTACGGAATAATCCTATAGCTAGCACCGTTTGCGAGAGGCAAACGGTGCTGTTTTTTTGTGAACAAAGACCGAATCTCCTATTTTCGGACCCCTGAAGGGGTAATCCCTTTATACTGCTTGTACAGCTTGGTAAAATAATTAGGATTGTCGCAGCCCACTTTTCCAGCAATCTCCGTCACTGTGAAATCGGTCTCGAGTAGCAACCGTTCCGCTTCATTTACTCGGCATAGATTTACATAATCGATGAAGGTCCGACCCGTTAGCTTCTTAAAGGTTTTGCAGAAATGGTATGGATTTAGATTTACGGATCTTGCGGCGCTTTCTACGGTCATTTTCTCATCAAAGTGGTTCTCCATGTACTCCAGCAGTGGCTTGAAACGCTCGCGGTTGAAGGAATGACGTTCATTCGTGTTACTAGCAGCCTGCTCAGGCAAAAAGGTACGGGAAAGCAAGACAAAAAGCAGATGCAGTTGATTTTTGATGATCAGCTGAAAAGCAGGTCCCTTCTGCAGTTTTTCATCAACGATGGTATCCAGAAGAGAATAATAAGTGCAGCAGGTCGGTACAAGCTCTGCAGGTTTGACCGGCAGCTGATAACGATTCTCTAAATAAGGGACTACAAACTGCTCATGCTGAGGATCCTGCTTCCAATCTTTAAATAAAGAACTATGAAATACGATGGATATAAAACGAACATGATCATCCCGCAGACTGTACCCAACATGTAATCCCCCAGAAGGAACAAACAATACCTCTCCGGGATGCAGTTCGTACGACTTACTGTCTATGTGGAAAATAGCGCTACCTTCTTGCATCATGATGATTTCGAAATGCTCATGCCAGTGTAGAAACAGAATGTTCTGGCCGGCTTTTGCATATCTGCATTCATTAAAAAACAATCGAAAAGGATAGTTGCTTCCTTCTAATTGAGGGTATTCTTTCAGATCATTAGGATAGCTCATATTTCACACAACTCCCACAAGATACGACTATATAAACACAAGATAATAAGAGTTTTAAGCTCAGAAGCAGTATATACTCGGATTATAGAAATTACTATAAACCAATATTGGAGTGGTCACAAGATGAAGGATACAATGCGAATTGGAACATTAGTGGGTGGTGGAGATGCTATCAGAGTGATCCCGCAAATTGTAGGACATGGATTTGAATCTTTTAGTTTAACCTTCTGGCAAACTACAGGGGAAACAGATCTTGTGGAAACTGGAAAGCGTGTACAAGAACTAGCGGCAGAACATGACTTCGTGATCTCAACCGTTGGGATCTTCGGCAATCCATTGACGAATACGGGTGAAAATTCCGATGTAATAGCGAGCTGGGAGCGACTGATTGATCATGCTCATTTGTTCGGAACGGATATGGTATCAGGTTTTACGGGAAGGCTGCCAGGGGTGTCCATTGATGAATCCATTCCGAAGTATACCGAGGTATTTGGAGAGTTGTCCAAAAGAGCAGCGGATCGCGGGTTACGAATTGCCTTCGAAAACTGTTCAATGGGTGGAGACTGGGAATCAGGTGACTGGAATATTGCTCACAATCCATTATCTTGGGAGAAGATGTTCAACGCTGTACCTGCTGACAATATTGGACTCGAATGGGAGCCATGTCATCAGATGGTGCAGTTGATTGACCCGATACCACAACTACGTAAATGGACAGATAAGATCTTCCATGTGCATGGTAAGGATGCCACCATCGCATGGGATATCGTAAAAGAATATGGTATTCATGGCCCCAATCCTTATGTATGGCACCGTACTCCGGGCTTTGGAGATACGAATTGGACGGATATTATTTCTATTCTGCGTCAGGCAGGTTATAAAGGAACGATTGATATTGAAGGCTGGCATGATCCTGTTTATCGGGATGAGCTGGAGATGATGGGACAAGTCCATGCTTTGAACTATTTAAAACAATGCCGGGGCGGTAGCTTTGTACCTAATCCACTTTAACCGTTAAGGAGGGAGAATTATGACAGCACAGTACCGTGTAGCGGTTGCAGGTTGTGGAGGGATGGCTAACGCTTGGATTGAATATGCTTTATCACGTTCAGATACTCAGATTGTTGCTCTTGTAGATATACGATTGGAGTCAGCACAAGCGATGGCAGCAAAGCATGAGATTTCTTGTCTGACGTTTACTGACATTAAAGAAGCGATTCAGGTGACTGGAGCTAATCTTGTGTTTGACGTTACAGTTCCTGCAAGCCATTACAGCATTTCTAGTACTGCACTGGAACTCGGATGTGATGTATTTAGTGAGAAGCCTTTAGCTGAGACTATGGAGGAATGTAATAAGATCGTTGAGATCTCGGAGCGAACCGGAAATGCTCATGCTGTGATGCAGAACCGCCGTTACGATCCTCGTATTCGTTCTTTGAAAAAAATCATCGAATCAGGCACGATTGGAAGAACCGGATTTATCGGTGCTAGTTTTTTCCCCGGCGCTCATTTCGGGGGGTTCCGTGATGTCATGGAAAGTCCTTTACTGCTTGACATGGCGATTCATACCTTTGATCAGGCTCGATTTATAAGTGGAGCCAATCCGATATCCGTTTACTGCCAGGAGTTTAATCCACCCGGATCATGGTATAAGGGGAATGCGTCGGCAGTGTGTATCTTTGAGATGTCGGACGGGTCTGTATTTACTTATCAGGGGTCTTGGTGTGCAGAAGGCGCCTCTACCTCATGGGAAGCAGCTTGGCGGATGAATGGGGAAAAAGGAACTGCGATTTGGGATGGTCATGATTTGCCCTATGCAGAGGTAGTCGCAACAGGAGACCAGAGCGATAAATTTATTCGCGACGTTGAACGTGTAAATGGCGAAGTGATTGCGATGAACAAGACCTTCCATCACGGCTGTCTGGAGGAAATGTTCCTGTCACTAGCAGAGGGACGTCCTGCAGAGACGAATTGTCGAGATAATCGCTATAGTATGGCAATGGTATTCGGAGCGCTGGAAAGTGCTAAAACAGGCCGGAAAATTAATCTGGTGGAGTTTATGAATACCGCAGAGCTGTGAGAAACCCTTTGTTAATTTTATCCAAACGCTAATGTTCATGTTATGATAGATAAGAACATTATTCGGGGAGGATATTATGTACAAAGCCATTATATTTGATCTAGATAATACATTAATAAATTATAGTACTTGTGAAATCGAAGCGATGAAAAGAACCTGTAGCGATCATAATCTCTTTGTAGAAGATACTGATGCGTGGTCTTTATTTTATGGAGAGTTTTCAGGTCATAATTTTCGCCATTGGATGAACTTTGTGGGTGGTGGTGAGGTGAAGACCATAGGAGAGGTATTGAGATATTCTTTTAGAGACACGCTTAAACAGGAAGAACTTCTTCACTGTAAACTGTCAGATACTTATTGGGATTATTTTTGCAATTCCTGTTATTTTGAAGAAGGAGCGGAACAGATCCTAACCTCTTTTAAAGATAAATATGCCCTGGGGATCATCACCAATGGGATCAGTGATGCACAAAGAAAAAGACTGCAAGCCGGTAAGATCTATGAAATATTCAAATCCATTATGATCTCCGATGAAGTGGGTATCCGAAAACCTGATAAACAGATTTTTGAAATGTCTTTAAAAGATCTACAGCTAAGCAATCATGAAGTGCTGTTCGTTGGCGATTCTTTACAGGATGATTACCAAGGTGCTGTGAATTCTGACATTGACTTCTGCTATTACAATCGCCGGAATATAGAGATTCCTAAAGACCTCAAGCCTAACTATATGATTAGTTCTCTTTTGGAGCTTAAAGATGTAGTGGGATTGTAGCTATGCCAGCAAGGAGAACACACAATGGAAATTAGGGCTTATCAAGAATCGGATATTAGTCAGCTTATCTCATTGTTTTATGAGACGGTTCCTTCCGTAAATAAACTACACTATTCACAGGAACAGCTTGACGCTTGGGCTCCTAATGAGGAAAGGGCACATAAACTTAATACTTGGAGCACTTCTTTGGGTCAAAATATTACTTATGTAGCCGAAATTAACGGATTCATAGTTGGCTTTTCGGATATGACGGTGGAAGGGCATTTAGATCGTCTTTTTGTCCACAAAGATTTCCAAGGCCAAGGCGTAGCCTCTGCTCTCGTGAACAAGCTTGAAATGAAGGCGAGAGGGCTTGGTCTTCATGAAATGGATACCGAAGCAAGTATTACAGCTAGACCCTTTTTTGAACGACAGGGATACCAGCTTATGATGAAACAGAGTGTAGAGCGAAGAGGGGTTCTGTTAGTTAATTATCGGATGAGTAAAAAGCTAATTTAATACAAAAAGCAGATTGCTCTAAGGAGCAGTCTGCTTTTTTTAGTACGCCCAGCATGGGCGTTATCTTTAGGGTGAAAGTCCCGAACGGGGGCTGGCGAGCGCCTACCGTTAGCCAAGGGCAAGGGTGTCCACCGTGAGGTGGAATCTGAAGGAA